>NZ_LZLU01000164.1:0-600 GCF_001673415.1 Mycobacterium sp. 1165196.3
CTTGTCCTTGAGCCGCTGCAAAAACATCCGGTTGCGGGTGCCGTCGGGCAACACCCGCGGCAGCAGAAAGCACGACAACCCGCCCGGTGCCTGCGCGAGCACCAAGAAGATGTCGCACATCGGCGCCGAGGTGAACCACTTGTGACCGGTCAGGCGGTAGGAGCCGTCAGCGTTGGGGATCGCCTGGGTGGTGCCGGCGCGCACATCGGAGCCGCCCTGTTTCTCCGTCATCGACATACCCGCGGTGATACCCGGCTTGGTGCTGGGCACCTTCAGATCGGGGTCATAGACCCTACTGGTCAGCAACGGCTCGTAGATAGCGGCGAGCTCCGGGTTCCAGCGCAACGCCGGGACTACGGCGTACGTCATCGAAATCGCGCACATATGAGCAGATTCGGCGGTCCATACGCTCGTCTTGGCCGCCCGGACCACATGCGCGCCGTGTCGGCCGTCGGCCCACGGGGCTGCGTGCAGACCATGTTCGACGGCCGTACGCATGAGCTCGTGATAGGCGGGGTCGTACTCGACCTCGTCGATGCGGTGGCCGTTGCGGTCGTGGGTGTGCAGGACGGGCCGATTGCGGTCGGCGAGCTCGCCCCA
>NZ_LZLU01000165.1:0-559 GCF_001673415.1 Mycobacterium sp. 1165196.3
GCCGCCATCGATCGGCTTGCCCTGATCGGGCGTCGGGTAGGTCGTGGTCGTGCCGTTGTAGTAGTAGCTCTTGGCCTTGGTCGACGTGGTGCTCGAGCTGGTGCTCGTGGTGTCGTCCATCTGCGTCTCGTCGGGGGTGGGCATCGTGAAATTGGTGTCCACGGTCAGGCGGATGTGTCCGGGCTGCACCCTGGGGCTGGGCTGCTTCGGCGCGTCCACGCCGAGCAGGTTGGCCAGGTTGAGCGCATCGGTTTGCGCGCCGGCGCCGTACTCGACCGTCGTGGAGGTCGGGTCGCCGGATTCGCGGTCGCGGACCTGACCCGGGGTGTAGCCCTTCTTTTTCAGCGCGCGGGATACCTCGGTGGCCAGACCGCTCATGCTGCCGACGTTGACCACGTCGACGACCGTGGTGGGATCCGGCTTCACGGCGGTGGTGCTCGGCGCGGTCGTCGTCGTGTCGGCCCCGATCGCCGCCGCCACCTCCGCCTTGATCGCCGCCGGGTCGACGATGTTGACGTCCTGGCCGTCGATGTTGTCGTAACGCACCACCGGCAGCGTC
>NZ_LZLU01000166.1:0-53231 GCF_001673415.1 Mycobacterium sp. 1165196.3
GGCCCGCGCCGGACTCGACCAGCAGATGCGCTAACCGATTGGCCGCCTCGTCAAGCTCCCGATAGGACATGGACCGGTCCTCGAACGTCACCGCCACCGCGTCCGGAGTCCGCGCCACCTGCCCGCCGAACAACTCCACCACCGACGCCGGCACCACCGCACGACCCAACGCCGACGCATTGCCCCACGCGGCCAGCCGGGCGTGCGCGTTCTCGTCGATCACATCCAGCGCCAGCAGCGGCCGGGTCGGGTCAGCCGTCATCGCAACCAGTAGCCGCTGCAGTAGCGCGGCAAGGTCGGGGGCGTCGAGGCCAGACCAGGGCGCCCACCTGCCCGCGGTGCTGAGGAAGAGTTGGTCGCCGTCACTGGTGAAGATGAGGCCGAAGCCGTCCGCCTGACCGGAATTCGTGTAGGAGGCCGAGGCCGTGACACCGCCGAAGGGCAACGTGAATGCCGACGGGATGAAGTTGACGCTGACCCGCTCCGGCGACTTCGTCAGGCCGCGGACCTTGCGCTCGAGCGCGTGCACCGGGAATCGCTGGTGCGCTACCGCCTCGTCGATGCGCGCCTCGACGTGTTTGCAGAACTCGGCGACCGTCGATGCCGGCGCGGCGGTGATCACCAGCGGCACAACGCCGGCAACCATTCCGGGAAGCGTCTTCAGCTCCGGGCGCACGCGGCGGCTGACCGGGAAATCGAGCACCACCTCCGGACCGTCGGGGCACCAGCCGCGGACCAACAGGGCGCAGGCCGCGGTGATGACCGACGTCTGGGATACGCCCCACACGTCGGAGAACCGGTGCACCCGGCGCACCACCCCGGGGTCCAGCGCCACCGGAGCCGACGGCCACGGATTACGCTCCCCCGCGCCGTCGGAAACGCGGTGCTGCCCGTCGCGTTCGGGCGGCAGGTTCGCCAGCCAGTAGGCCTCGTCATCCCGGTACTCGGCGGATGCCTCGTAGCGAGATTCGCAGTCGACCAGCTCGCGCAGTGAGCCGAAGACGGCCGTCGGGATGGGTCCGGCGGACACGATCGCGGAGTAGATGGAGGCGATCCGATGGCCGACCAGCCCGACGCCGGTCCCGTCGATCACGATGTGGTGGCAGCAGGCGAACAAGAAGTACTCGTCGCGCCGGGTCTGAAAGAGAACGAACTTGAACAGCGGCCCGGTGAGCGGCATGGGCGTTCGCTGGATGGCCAGCGCTCTGCGCCGGGCTTCTTCGACGGGCTCGGGCAGGTCGCTCAGGTTGTCGAACGTCAGCTCGACGTTCGGGTTGTCGATCGGGCGCTGGACGACGTCGCCGTCGACCTCGACGAAGGCGACCCTGGTCGGTTCCGCTTCGTGCACGGCTTGCCGGATCGCCCACTGCAAGGCGTCGCGCTGGACCGTGCCGTTGATCCGCACGAACAGTCCCAGCTGCCACTCCGTGTCGGAGTGACCCGTCTGCTGCGCAAGCCATAGGTCTAGCTGTCCGCGAGTGAGCGGAAGCGTTCGGCCGTCAAGCTCCATCCATCTCCCCAACCACAGGGCGTTCCTTTCAACCCCCCGGTTGAGTGGGGCCGCTCGGGCGGGCGTTCGGGCCGTAGCCCGGTGCGCTGCTGCTCGAGGTAGCCCCGGCACTCGGCGCGGTCTACTTCGCGGCGCTTCACCCGGCGATCGGGCGTAGCGTCGGCAAAGACCGACCGCAACCTCGGTTGCCGCTCGTCGTTGGCCGGGACGACTGGGCCGGGAAGCGTCGCCGCCACAACACGGTTGACGCTCCCCACTCCGATGACGCCGTAGTCAACATGAGTGCAACAGTTTGGAAGGCTAATAGACGACCACCCCGTTGGTCCAGGGTTATCCAAACTTGATGTCCTGTGAATCCCCCAAAAGGATGGTTTTAACTCAGCCTTCAGGCCTTGATACATACCTCAAGTACTGGTTAAGATGCTCTCAGCACCATACGGTATGGCATGTTTTTGGGGGGGTTTCGGCGTTGGTCGCCACGCACTGCGGCATAGACCGTTATCGCCGCGTTATAGGCGATCAGGTCCCCGCCGCCGGTACCCGACCATCAAAACGAATCGCGCATGACGCAAAAGCGGCGTGGCCCGGAAGGACCACGCCGCTTTCGGACTCCCCGGAGGGATTACAGCAAACCGAGCAGCTGCAGATCGGTGACGTACTTGACGATCACCGGCGCGCTCACATGCGGGATGTCGTTGTCGGAGCCGACCTTCGCTTCCTGCACGGCGGCGCGGAAGCGATCCGTCGGCGCGAAGGCGCCCCGGGCCGGTTCGGCGGGTTGCAGGTTCTTCGGGTCGCGCAGCAGCAACATCAACATCTGCAGCACCGAGTTCTGCCGCTGCCGCTCCGGCAGACCCCGCAGGCCGGTCTCGAAGCGTTGCAGCCACTCGCCGAAGTCGTCGACGCGTTCGATCGGGTAGCCCGCTTCGATCAGCCAATCGACGTATTGGTCGAGGCCGATGCCGTCGTCGTGCGGGTTCATCACGTGGTACGTCTCGAACCCGTCCATCACCTGGGCGCCCAGCTTGGCGATCGCCTCGGCGACGAACTCGACGGGCAGGCCGTCGAAGTGCGCGCTCTGCCGGTTGCCATCGGCGTCGAGCTGATAGAACGACTTGGGCGCGACGCCGGTGGCCACGACGCTCAGGATCATCCGGGTGAAGATGTCCGCGACGTTGAGCTGGCCGGCGTAACTGGTGTCGGCCAGGATCATGTCGGAGCGGAACACCGAGACCGGCAGCCCGCACAGGTCGTGCGCCTCGCGCAACAGGACCTCGCCCGCCCACTTGCTGTTGCCGTACCCGTTGGCGTAGCCGCCGTCGATGACGCGGGTGGCGCTGATGACCCGGATGTCGGCGTCCTCGGTGAACGCCGCCGGGTCGATCTGGCGGCCCACGTCTGAAGTCGACACATATGCGTACGGCTTCTTCTTGGTGGTGAGCGCCAACCGGATCAGCTCCGCGGTGCCCCCGACGTTGGGGGTGAACAGCTCGTTGTAGGGCAGGACGCCGTTGACGACGGCCGCCGAGTCGACGATCAGGTCGACGGTGTCGGCCAGCCGCTGCCAGGTCGCCTCGTCCAGGCCGAGGTTGGCCTGGCCCTTGTCGCCGGCGACGACCTGCAGGTGCTCCTCGGCCAGTTCCTGGAAGTGCGCCAGCAGTTCCGGGTCGCCGCTGTTGAAGGTCTTCTCCAACCGGGCCCACGCGTCCTCGTCGGACTTGGCCCGCACCAGGCAGATCAGCTTGCCGCCCACGACTTCCAGCTGCTCGAGCCATTCGAGCACCAGGTAGCGGCCCAGGAACCCGGTGGCACCGGTCAGCAGGACCGTCCGGACCTCGGCGCTCGGCCCGGGCAGCGTCGGCGCGGTCGACAGCGTCGTCGCGTCGATGAACTTGTCCAGGGTGAGGTCGCGGGCGTGCACCTCCTTGGCGTCGGCGCCGTGCACCGCCGCAAAGCCGGGTCCGGCGGCGCCCTCGGTGTCGGCCCCACTGGTGATCCGCTGGCTCAGGCTGCGGACCGTTTGCGAGTCGAACAGGGTGCGCACCGACAGCGCGCCGTCGACGGCGGTGTTGATCTCGGCGATCACCCGCATCGCGGACAGCGAGTCCCCGCCCAGCTCGAAGAAGGAGTCCTCGACCGACACCCGGTCCATGCCGAGGACGCGGGCGAAGACGTCGGCGACGATCTCTTCGGTGGGGTCGCCCGGCGCGACGTACTCGCCGCCGCGCTTCTGGTACTCCGGTGCGGGCAGGGCGCGCCTGTCCAGCTTGCCGTTGACCGTCAGCGGCAGCGCGTCCAACACCACCACCGCGGCCGGCACCATGTAGGCGGGCAGCCGGTCGGCCAGCTGGACGCGGATGCCGACCGGGTCGGCGGTTCCGGTGATGTAGCCGACCAGGCGCTTGTCGCCGGGGCGGTCCTCGCGGGCGATCACCGCGGCCTGCTCGACGCCGTCGAGCGCGGCCAGGGCGGCCTGCACCTCACCGAGCTCGATGCGGTAGCCGCGCAGCTTGACCTGCTCGTCGGCGCGGCCCAGGTACTCGAGCTGACCGTCGCGGCCCCAGCGGACCAGGTCGCCGGTGCGATACATCCGCGAACCCGGGCTGCCGAACGGGCAGGCGACGAAGCGCCCCGCCGTCAGGCCGGGCCGGCGTGAATACCCGGTCGCCACACCGTGACCGGCGATGTACAGCTCGCCGACGACACCCTCGGGTGCCGGGCGCAGCCACCGGTCCAGCACGAACAGCGCGGCGCGCGGCACCGGCGAACCGATGGGCGCCGATCCCGTGCCGCTCCTCAGCGGCGCGCTCATGGCTGCGTAGACCGTGGCCTCCGTCGGGCCGTAGGCGTTGATCATCACCCGTCCCGGCGCCCACCGGTCGACGACCTCGACCGGGCAGGCCTCACCGGCAACCACCAGCGCCGTCGACTCCAGGCCCTCGGGCGAGAGCATGCCGACCGCCGACGGGGTCTGGCTCAGCACGGTGACCTGTTCGGCGACCAACAGCGCGTGCAGCTCGTCGGGCGCGGCCGCGACCGACTCGGGCACCACCACCAGGCGGCCGCCGTGCAGCAGCGCGCCCCAGATCTCGTGCACTGAGACGTCGAAGACCAGTGAGTGCCACTGCGCCCACACCCCCGCCTCCGGCAGGTCGGCGTGCAGCGTCTCCACCAACTGCGCGACGTTCGCGTGCGTGACGGCCACACCCTTGGGGACACCGGTGGTTCCCGAGGTGTAGATGACGTAGGCGATGTTGTCCGACGACGGCATCGGCAGCGCCGTGCCGGGCTGGTTGGCCAGCGCCGGGTCGTCGACGTCGATGACCGTCGGGCTGCAGCCGTCCAGCCGCTCCCGCAGCGCCGAGGTGGTGACCACGGCGACCGGCTCGGCGTCGGTGAGCAGGAATTCGATCCGGGCGGCCGGCAGCGCCGGGTCGATCGGCAGGTACGCCGCCCCGGTCTTGAGCACCGCAAGGATGGCGACGATCGCGTCGGCGGACCGCGAGAACAACAGCGCGACCCGCTCGCCCGGCCCGGCGCCCTCTTCGGTCAGCAGGTGCGCCATCCGGTTGGCGGCCTCGTCGAGCTCCCGGTACGTCATCGTGCTGCCGTCGAAGGTCAGCGCCGGCGCGTCCGGGGTGCTGGCCACCTGGGCGGCGAACATCGCGGGGATCGACTTGGCGGTCGGCGGCTGGCTCAGCACCCCGCGGTTGCCGCGCTCGTCGAGCCAGGCGTGCTCGTGCTCGTCCACGACGTCCAGCGACATCAGCCGTCGGGTCGGATCGGCCGTCATCTCGGACAGCACCCGCTGGAACCTCTCGGTCAGCTTCTCGATGCCGGCCGCGTCGAACACGTCGGTGTCGAACTCGACGCGCAGGCCGAGTTCCCGGCCCGGCAGCGCCATCACTGACAGCGGGTAGTGGTTGTACTCGCGGTTGGTGACATCCGTGATGGCCAGCTCGTGGAAGCCCAACGGCACGCTGGTGTCGATCGGATAGTTCTCGTACAGGAACAAGGTGTCGAACAGCGCGTCGTGACCGGTCACGTGGTGGATGTCGCTCAGCGCCAGGTGCTCGTGTTCGAGGGTGTCGTTGTGGTGTTGCTGCAACTGGTCCAGCACGTCGGCGACGGTGGTCTCCGCGGTGATGCTGGCCCGCACCGGCACGGTGTTGATCAGCAGACCCACCATGGACTCGGCGCCGATCAGGTCGGCCGGCCGGCCCGACACCGCGGTGCCGAACGCGACGTCATGCTGGCCGGTCAGCCGCATCAGCAGCTGCGCCCACGCGGCCTGCAGCACGGTGTTGACGGTGGTGTGGCAGGTGCGGGCCAGCTCGCCCAGGGCGCGCGTGGTCTCCGCGGACAGCCGGTAGGACTCGACGGCCCGCCGGCCCAGCCGCATCCGGCCGGCCGGTCCCACCAGGGTGGGGGTGTCGAATCCGTCGAGCACCTGCCGCCACGCGGCTTGCGCGGCCGTGCGATCCTGGCTGGCCAGCCAGGTCAGGTAGCTGCGGTAGGTGGCCGGCGCGGGCAGCTGGTCCCCGTAGTAGTTGGCGAGGATCTCGCGCAGCAGGATGGGCAGCGACCAGCCGTCCATGACGATGTGGTGGTTGGTCAGCACGAACCGGTACCGGTTGTCCGCGGTGCGGATCAGCGCGGCGCGGAATGCCGGCCGGTTGGCCAGATCGCTGACCGCGGCACGTTCGGCGGCGCACAGCTCCTCGACCCGCTGCTCGGGGTCCAGATCCTCGGCGCCCAGCTGGATGTACCGCCAGGCCATGACCGGGTCGGCCGGGATGACCTGGACGGGCTCGCCGAACTGCGGGCAGAACCGGGCCGCCAGGTTGGGGTGGCGGTTGACCACGGTGTGCACCGCGTCGTGCAGGCGGTGCGAGTCCAGCTCGCCGGTCACGGTGATGCCGAGCTGCACCGCGTAGACGTCGTCGCCCGGGTCCTGCGCGAAGCTGGCGTGGAACAGCAGGCCCTGTTGCAGCGGGGTCAGCGGCAGGATGTCGGCGACCTGGTGCTGCTTGCTCAGCTCGTCGATCTGGCGCTGGTTCAGGCGCGCGGGTGCGATGTCGGACGGGGTCAACCCGCCGCCGCCGCCCTGCACGTGGGCGCAGATCCCGGTGAGGGCCTCGAACCACAGCTGGCTGAGCCGGCTGATCTGCTCGCGGTCCATCGCCGAGGCCGCCCACGTCCAGTTGGCGTGCAGGTGCGGGCCTTCCTCGGTGTCCATGGTGCCGGCGTTGAGGTCGACGGTGTGCATCAGCGGCATCGCGACCGCCGCGGCCGCGCCGCTCAGCGACAGGCTGTCCGGGCTCAGCCGCCACAACTCGCCGGGCAGGTCGGCGGCCGCGCCGAGCCGTCCCAGGTAGTTGAAGCCGATCACCGGGTCGGTTCCACCCAGGTCGATGTCGGGGTTCAGGTAGCGCAGCAGGCCGTAGGTCAGCCCGTCGGGCAGGGCACGCAGCTGCTCCTTGGTGGCCTTGACCGCCGCGCCCAGCGCGTGGTCGCCGGCGACCACGTTCGACCAGTCCAGGCCGTCGACCGTCAACGACACCGGGTATTTGGTGGTGAACCAGCCGACGGTGCGGGACAGGTCGACGTGCGGGCCCAGCTCTTCCTGGCGGCCGTGGCCCTCGACGTCGATGCCGATCGGCGTGCTCTTACCCAGGAACTGCGTCCAGGCCATCCCGAACGCGATCAACAGGATGTCCTGCACGCCGGCGTGGAACGCCGCGGGCACCTCACCCAGCAGCAGCCGGGTGGTCTCGACGTCCAGCGACACCGAGAGCTGCTCGGCGGTCTGGTAGGTGTCCTCCTCGGGGCGCACCGCGGGCAGCACGGCCGGGGTGGCGACGACCTCGCGCCAGGCGTCGGCCTGCTCGACCACCTCGGGGCTCAACGCGTGCTCGGCAAGCAGCGAGGACCAGCGGGCGAACGAGGTGCCGCCGGCGGGCAGCGCCACCGGCTGGCCGCTGTGGTGCTGCGCCCAGGCGATGTTGAGGTCTTCGATCAGGGTCCGCCACGACACGCCGTCGACGGCCACGTGGTGGATGATCAACGCCAATTGGCTTGTCTCGCTTGCCCAGACGGCGCTCACCATGATTCCGGCGCCCGGGTTCAGTCGGGACCGGGCCGCCACCAGCGTGGTATCGGACAGCTCGTCGACGGTCTGCAGGCAGTCGCCGGCCTGCACGGTGCCCGGTTCGGGCGCGTGCAGCGACCAGCCGCCCTCGCCGTCGTCCTCGACGCGCAGCCGCAGCATGGGGTGCCGGTCCAGCAGGGCCTGCAGCACGACGACGACGACGTCGGAGGTGACGCCCGCGGGAGCGGCCAGCACCATGGTCTGGTTGAAGTCGTCGATCGGGCCTTGCACGGTTTGCAGCCAGTGCATGATCGGGGTGGCCAGCACCGGCCCGATCCCCTCGTCGACCACGTCGTCCTGGTCGGCGCCGTCGGTGGCCACGCGGGCCAGCCGGGCGACGGTCTGTTCGACGAACACGTCGCGCGGGCGGCACATCACGCCGGCCGCGCGGGCGCGGGCCACCACCTGCATCGACAGGATGCTGTCGCCGCCCAGATCGAAGAACGAGTCGTCCACACCGACCCGCTCCACACCCAGCACCTGGGCGTAGATGCCGGCCAGGATCTCCTCGGTGTGGTTGCTGGGGGCGCGGTACTGGCCGCCGCGCTTGTGGTACTCGGGCGCGGGCAGGGCGCGCTTGTCCAGCTTGCCATTGACCGTCAGCGGCAGGCTTTCCAGCACGACGACCGCGGCCGGGACCATGTAGGCCGGCAGCCGCTTGCCCAGCTGGGTGCGCAGTTCGGTCGGGTCGGCGGTCCCGGTGATGTAACCCACCAGGCGCTTGTCGCCGGGGCGGTCCTCGCGGGCGATCACCGCCGCCTGGTCCACGCCGTCCAGCGCGGCCAGCGCCGACTGGATCTCGCCGAGCTCGATGCGGTAGCCGCGGATCTTGACCTGCTCGTCGGCGCGACCAAGGTACTGCAACTGGCCGTCGGCGCCCCAGCGGACCAGGTCACCGGTGCGGTACATCCGCGCGCCCGGCCCGCCGAACGGGCAGGCCACAAAGCGCGAGGCCGTCAATCCGGACCGGCGGGCGTAGCCGGTGGCGACGCCGCGGCCGGCCACATACAGCTCACCGACCACGCCTTCCGGCGCCGGCCGCAGCCACTTGTCCAGCACGAACAACGCCGCGCCGGGAACCGGCGAGCCGATCGGCGGGGCCCCGGAGTCGCCCGCCAACGGCGTGCTCATCGCGGCGTACACGGTGGCCTCGGTCGGGCCGTAGGCGTTGATCATCACCCGTCCCGGCGCCCACCGGTCGACCACCTCGGCCGGGCAGGCCTCACCGGCCACCACCAGGGCGGTGTCGTCCAGGCCCTCCGGCGAGAGCATGCCCACCGCCGACGGGGTCTGGCTCAGGACGTTGACCTTCTCGGCGACCAGCAGGGCGTGCAGCTCATCGGGTGAGCCGGCGACGGACTCGGGCACCACCACGAGGCGGCCGCCGTGCAGCAGCGCACCCCAGATCTCCCAGACGGAGACGTCGAAGACCAGCGAGTGCCACTGCGACCAGACCTTCCCCGGCCCGGTCGGCAGATCGGCGTGCAACGTCCGCAGGAACTCGGTCACGTTGCGGTGGGTGACCGCGACGCCCTTGGGGGTTCCCGTGGTGCCCGAGGTGTAGATCATGTACGCGATGTCCTCGGGCGCCGGCCCGGGCAGCTCGCTGCTGGGCTGGCCGTCCGCCGCGGCTTCGTCGACGTCGATGACGGGCAGGTCGAATCCGTCCAGCCGGGTGCGCAGGCCGGCCGTGGTCACCACCGCGATCGGTGTGGCGTCGCCGAGCATGAATTCCATGCGCGCGGACGGCAGCGCCGGGTCGATGGGGAGGTAGGCGGCCCCGGTCTTGAGCACCGCGAGAATCGCGATGATTGCCTCGGCCGAACGCGAGAACAGCAACGCGACGCACTCACCTGGGCGCGCGCCCTGCTCGGCCAGCAGGTGCGCCAGGCGGTTGGCGGCCTCATCGAGCTCGCGATAGGTCAGCGAGCGATCGCCGAACGTCAGCGCCACGGCCTGAGGGTCACGCGCCACCTGCGTCGCGAACACCTCGGGGATCGATTTCGGAGATTTGACCGGCTTGGTCAGGACGGCGCGGTTACCCCACTCATCGAGTCGGTCGTGCTCGCCGCCATCCAGCAGATCGATCGACAACAATCGCCGTCCCGCACCGACGGTCATGACTGCTCCTCCAAGTCCACGGTCATGGCTTCCAGCACCCGCCGAAATCGCTCAACTAGCTTCTCGGTCCTCGCCTCGCCAAACACGTCCGTATCGAACTCGACGCGAAGACCTATTTCGTGGCCTGGCACAGCTTGCACCGAAAGCGGGTAGTGGTTGTATTCCCGATTCGTGAATCCACTAATAGTTAACTCGTCCACGGCCGATAGCGCGGCAGTATCGATGGGATAGTTCTCGTACACGAACATTGTGTCGAAAATTTGGTCGTGTCCCGTTACACGATGGATTTCATTCAGTGCTAAATGCTGGTGGTCCAGGGTGTTGGTGTAGGCGCGTTGCAGCTGGTCAAGCAGGTCGGCGATGGTGGTTTCGGCGCCGATCGTGGCCCGCACCGGAACGGTGTTGATCAAAAGGCCCACCATCGCGTCGGATCCGGCCAATTCCGTCGGTCGACCCGAAACCGCTGTGCCGAACACCACATCGTGCTGCCCGGTAAGCCACATCAGCAGCTGCGCCCACGCCGCCTGCAACACCGTGCTGACCGTCGTGCGGCACGAACGGGCCAATTCGCCCAGCAAACGACTGGTCTCCGCGGACACTGCGAACTCGGCGACGCCGCGCGGGCCGAGCCCGGTGCGGCCCGACGGCCCCACCAGCGTGGGGGTCTCGAAGCCCTCGAGCACCTCGCGCCACGCGGCCTGCGCGGCGGCCCGATCCTGCTCCGAGAGCCAGGTGATGAAGCTGCGATACGGCACCGGCGCCGGTAGCCGCACCCCGAAGTAGCTGGCGAAGATCTCCTGCAGCAGGAGCGGCTTGGACCAGCCGTCGAGCACGATGTGGTGGTTGGTGAGCACGAATCGGTAGGTGTTCTCCGCGGTGCGGATCAGGGTGCCCCGGAACGGGGGCTGCCCGGCCAGATCGCAGACGGCGACGCGTTCGGCGGTGGACAACCGGTCCACCTGTGCTTCGACGTCGTCGCCGGCGTCCAGCTCGACGTACTGCCAGGCCAGCTCCGGGTCGGCCGAGAGAACCTGCACCGGCTCCCCGAAGTCCTCCAGGAAGCTGGCCACCACGTTGGGATGGCGCGTGATGACGGCGTGCACCGCCTGGCGCAGCCGCTCGGGGTCGATGGCACCGGTGACCGAGATGTCGAGCTGCACGGCATAGAGGTCTTCCGATTCTTCGCCACCCTGGGCGGTGCCGGTGTGGAACAACAGCCCCTGCTGCAACGGCGTCAGTGGCAACACGTCGGCGATCTGGTACCGCTGCTGCAGTTCGTCGAGGTCGCGCTGGCTCAGGCGGGCGGGCGCGACGTCGGACGGGGTCAACCCGCCGCCGCCGTTGCGCACGTGCGCGCAGATGCCGGCGAGTGCGTCGAACCACAGCTCGCTGAGCCGGCTGATCTGCTTCTCGTCCAGCGCAGAGAGCGCCCAGGTCCAGTTGGCCTGCAGGTGCGGGCCGTCCGCGGTGTCCATGGTGCCGGCGTTGAGCTCCACCGTGTGCGGCAACGGCAGCGCCACCGCGCCCGCCGCGCCGGCCATCGCGAAGCTGTCCGGGGCCAACTGCCACAGCTCGGCGGACAATTCGGCGGCGCCACCGCCGAGCCGACCCAGATAGTTGAAGCTGATGACGGGATCCGGATCATCCAGTGCCGCTTCGGGATTCAGATAGCGCAGCAACCCGTAGGTCAAGCCGTCCGGCAGAGCGCGCAGTTGTTCCTTGGCGTCCTTGACCAGCCCACCCAGCGCCGCGTCCCCGCCGACGACCTGGCCCCAGGACAGCCCACCGACCCGCAGCGACACCGGGTACTTCGCGGTGAACCAGCCGACCGTGCGCGACAGGTCCACCTGCGGGCCCAGTTCCTCGTTGCGTCCGTGACCCTCCACGTCGATGGCGATCGGCGCGCCGGTGCCCACGAACTGGGTCCAGGCCAGTCCGAACGCGATCAACAGGATGTCTTGCACACCGGCGTGGAACGCCGCGGGCACCTCGCTGAGCAGCAGCCGCGTGGTCTCGACGTCCAGCGACGCCGAGAACTGCCCGGCCGTCAGGTAGGTGTCCTCGGGCTGGGCCTGCGGCAACACCGCCGGCACGGCGGCCACCTGCCGCCACTCCTCCAGCCGCTCGACCACCTCGGGGCGCCGCGCGTACTCGTCCAGCAGCGACGACCACCGGGCGAACGAGGTCCCGCCCACCGGCAGGGCCACCGGCTGCCCGCTGTGGTGCTGCGCCCAGGCGATGTTGAGGTCCTCGATCAGGGTCCGCCACGACACGCCGTCCACCGCCAGGTGGTGGATGATCAACGCCAATTGGTTTGTCGCACTTGCCCATACGGCACGCACCAACACGCCGTCGGCCAGGTTCAGCCGCGACCGGGCGTCGACCAGCGCCGCCTCGGACAGCACATCGACCGACTCCACGCAGTCGCCGGCCTGGATCGAGCCCGCCTCGGGCACCTCGAGCGACCAGCCGCCGACGCCGTCGTCCTCGACGCGCAGCCGCAGCATCGCGTGCCGATCCAGCAGCGCCTGCACCACCACCGGCACGTCGTCGAAGGTGACCTCCGCGGGCGCCGCGAGCACCATGGTCTGGTTGAACTGCTCGACGGGGCCGTCCATGTCCTGAAGCCACCGCATGATCGGCGTGGCCACCACCGGCCCGAGCCCCTCGTCGACGACGTCGTCGTCACCGCTGGCCACCGTGGCGACCCGCGCCAACCGGGCCACCGTCTGCTCGACGAAGACGTCGCGCGGGCGGCACACCACCCCGGCCGCCCGGGCGCGGGCCACCACCTGCATCGACAGGATGCTGTCGCCGCCGAGGTCGAAGAAGGAGTCGTCGACGCCGACGCGTTCCACGCCGAGCACCTGGGCGTAGATGCCGGCCAGGATCTCCTCGATCGCGCTCACCGGGGCGCGGTAGCGGTCGGCGTCGGAATATTCCGGCGCTGGCAGCGCGCGGGTGTCCAGCTTGCCGTTGACCGTCAGGGGCAGCGCCTCGAGCACCACCACCGCCGAGGGCACCATGTAGCTCGGCAACCGCTCGCCGAGCTGGGCGCGGACCTCGGCCGGGTCGGCCGTGCCGGTGATGTAGCCCACCAGCCGCTTGTCGCCGGGGCGGTCCTCGCGGGCGATCACCGCCGCGTGCTCGACCCCGGACAGCGAGGCGAGGGCGGCCTGGATTTCGCCGAGCTCGATGCGGTAGCCGCGGATCTTGACCTGCTCGTCGGCGCGGCCCATGTATTGCAGCTGACCGTCAGCGCCCCACCGGACCAGGTCACCGGTGCGATACATCCGCGCGCCGGGTGCCCCATACGGGCAGGCGACGAAGCGGGTGGCCGACAGCCCCGGCCGCCCGACGTAGCCGGTGGCCAGCCCGCCGCCGGCGACGTACAGCTCACCGACCACACCGACGGGCACCTGACGCAGCCAGCCGTCCAGCACGAAGAAGGCGAGGTTGGCCAGCGGCACCCCGATGGGGCTGACGTTGCTGTCGACGTCCCCGTCGACGATCTCCCGGAACGAGGCGTGCACCGTCGTCTCGGTGATGCCATACATATTGATCATCCGGGGCAGGCCGGGATGGCGGTGCAGCCACGTCGACAACCGCTGCGGCTCGAGCGCCTCGCCACCGAAGACCACCGTCTGCAACTTCAGCTGCTCACCCAGCTCGGGCGCCAACGCATCGGCGCTCTGCAGCGCATAGAACGCCGACGGCGTCTGACTGAGCACACTCACCTGCTCGCGAACCAACAACGCGTGCAAGTCCTCAGCCGAGCGCACCACGGCATCCGGCACGATCACCAGACGCCCGCCATACAGCAAGGACCCGAAGACTTCCCACACCGAGAAGTCAAACGCCAGCGAGTGACACTGCGTCCACACCTGGCCCAACCCGAGCTGAGCATCCAGTGTCTCCAGCAACAACGTCACGTTGTGGTGCGGGATGGCCACACCCTTGGGGGTTCCGGTGGTTCCCGAGGTGTAGATGATGTAGGCGATGTTCTCCGGGGCCGGCACCGGCAGGGCCGTCGTGGGCTGGCTGCCCACGACGGGGTCGTCGATGTCGATGACCAGGCCGTCGAAGCCGTCCAGCTGTGGCCGCACCTCGGCGGTGGTCAGCGCGGCGATCGGCGCAGCATCACCGAGCACGAACTCCAACCGCGCCGCCGGCACGCTCGGGTCGATCGGCACATACGCCGCCCCGGTCTTCAGGACGGCGAAGATCGCCATCACCGCTTCAGCCGAGCGTGGGATCACCACCGCGACCCGCTGACCCGGCCCGGCGCCCCGCTCGGAAAGCAAGTGCGCCAACCGGTTTGCCGACTCTTCGACCTCGCGGTAGGTCCACGACCGCTCGCCGCAGGTGATCGCCACGGCGTCGGCGGCGCGGCCCACCTGGGCGGCGAACAACGCCGGAATGGACGCGGGTGCCCGCCGCCGCTGGGTCAGCATGGCCCGGTTGCCCCAGGCATCGAGCCGCTCGTGCTCGGCGGCGTCGAGCAGGTCGATCGACGAAAGCCGTTGCGCGGGATCGGCGGCCATCGAGGCCATCACCTGACGCAACCGGTCGATCAGTGTTTCGACGGCGGACGCATCGAACACCTCGGTGTCGTACTCGACGCGCAGGCTCAGCTCGTGCCCGGGCGTGGCCACCACGGAAAGCGGGTAGTGGTTGAACTCGCGGCTGCTGAACTCGGTGACCGCCAGCTCGTTGACGCCCAGCAGCGCACCGGCGTCGATCGGGTAGTTCTCGTAGAGGAACAGCGTGTCGAACAGTTGGTCGTGTCCGGTGACGCGATGAATCTCGTTGAGCGCCAAGTGTTCATGCTCGAGCGTTTCGGCGTGGGCGCGCTGCAGCTGCTCCAGCAGATCGGCGACGGTGGTCGCGGCGGCGATGTCGGCGCGCACCGGCACGGTGTTGATCAGCAAGCCGACCATGGCGTCCGCGCCGGCCAGTTCGGTGGGCCGGCCCGAGACCGCGGTGCCGAAGGCCACGTCGTGCTGGCCGGTCAGCCACGTCAACAGTTGCGCCCACGCGCCCTGCAGCACGGTGCTGACGGTGGTGCGGCTGGAGCGGGCCAGTTCGCTCAGCGCGCGGGTGGTGTCCGCCGAAACCGTGTAGGTGGCAACGGCGCGCCGGCCGATCTTGCCCGGCGGCGCCACCAGCGTGGGGGCTTCGAAGCCGGCGAGGGCTTCGCCCCAAGCCGCTTGGGCGCCAAGACGATCCTGCGCGGCCAGCCACATCAGGTAACTGCGGTACGACGGCGGCGCGGGCAGCCGCTCGCCGTAGTAGCCGGCGAACACTTCGCGCATCAGGACCGGCAGCGACCAGCCGTCGATGACGATGTGGTGAATGGTCAGCACGAACCGGTGCCGGTCGGGCGCGGTGCGGATCAACGCCGCCCGGAACGGGGACTCCCCGCCCAGATCGCAGACCGCGGTGCGCTCGGCCGCGGCCAGCTGCTCGACCTGCGCGTCGACATCGCCGCCGTCCAGCTCGATGTAGTTCCACGCCATCACCGGCTTGGCCGGGATGATCTGCACCGGCTCACCGAATTCGTCAATGAAGCGGGCCGCCAGGTTGGGGTGGCGGTTGACGACGGTCTGCACCGCCTCGCGAAGCCGTTGCGCGTCAAGGGAACCGCTTACGGTGATGGCGAGCTGCACCGCGTAGAGGTCTTCGAGTTCCTGCGCGAAGCTGGTGTGAAACAGCAACCCCTGCTGGACGGGGCTGAGCGGCAACACGTCGGCGATCTGGTGCGCACGGCAGAGCTCGTCGATCTGCTGCTGGTCCAGTCGGGCGGGGGCGATGTCGGACGGGGTCAACCCGCCACCACCGCCGCGCACGTGCGCGCAGATGCCGGTCAGCGCGTCAAACCACAACTGGCTCAACCGGTTTACCTGCTCGTCGGTCAGCGCCGACGGCGCCCACCTCCAGTTGGCGTGCAGGTTCGGGCCGGCCTCGGTGTCCATGGTGCCGGCGTTGAGTTCCACGGTGTGCGCCAACGGCATTGCCACCGCGGTGGCCACGGCCGCCGACGACAGGCTGTCCTCGCTGACCCGCCACAGGTCCTCGGAAAGGTCGGCTCCCGCGGCCAGCCGGCCCAGGTAGTTGAACCCGATCACCGGGTCTGCGCCCTGCAGGTCGACGTCGTCGTTCAGGTAGCGCAACAGTCCGTAGGTCAGGCCGTCGGGCAGGGCGCGCAGCTGCTCCTTGGCGTCCTTGATCACCGCACCGAGTGCGGCCTCACCGGCGACCACCTGCGACCACTTCAGGGGGCCGTTGATCTTCAGCGCCGCAGGGTATTTGGTGGTGAACCAGCCCACCGTGCGCGACAGGTCAACGCGTGAGGCCACCTCTTCGTGGCGGCCGTGCCCTTCGATGTCGATACCGATCGGCGCGGCCTCACCCAGGAATTCGGTGAACGCCAAGCCGAACGCGATCAACAGAATGTCTTGCACCCCAGCGTGAAACGCCGCGGGCACCTCCCCCAACAGCAGCCGGGTCGTGTCGACATCCAACGATGCCGACAACTGACCGGCCGTCGCGTAGGTGTCCCCCGGCCCGGCCGCAGGCAATGCCGCCGGCGTGGCTGCCACCTGCCGCCACGCGTCGGCCTGCGCGGCCACCGCCGGCGTCTGCGCGTAGTCGGCCAGCAGCGAAGACCAACGGGCGAAAGACGTTCCTGGCACCGGCAGTTCCACCGGTTGGCCGTTGTGATGCTGGGCCCAGGCGATGTTGAGGTCTTCGATCAGGGTCCGCCACGACACGCCGTCGACGGCAAGGTGGTGAATGACCAACGCCAATTGGTTTGTCGCGCTTGCCCATACCGCGCTCACCAGTATCCCGTCGGCGATGTTGAGCCGGCCGCGAGCCTCGACCAAGGCCGCGTCGGACAACGCGTCGACCGCACGCACGCAGTCGCCGGCCTGCACCGACCCCGCCTCGGGCGCCTCGAGGGACCAGCCGCCGGCGCCGTCGTCCTGCACGCGTAGCCGCAACATGGAATGGCGGTCGAGCAGCGCCTGCAGCACCGCCGTCACCTCGGCTTCGGTCACGCCGGCCGGTGCCGACAGCACCATGGTCTGGTTGAACTCGTCGATCGGGCCGTCGATGGTCTGCAGCCAGCGCATGATCGGGGTGGCCACCACGGGCCCGATCCCCTCGTCGACCGCGCCGAGCTCACCGTCGGCGGCGACCTCGGACACCCGCGCCAGGCGGGCGACCGTCTGCTCCACGAAAATGTCGCGCGGGCGGCAGATCACGCCGGCCGCGCGGGCCCGCGACACCACCTGCATCGACAGGATGCTGTCGCCGCCGAGGTCGAAGAAGGAGTCGTCGACGCCGACGCGTTCCACGCCCAGCACCTGGGCGTAGATGTCGGCCAGGATCTCCTCGATGGCGTCGGCCGGGGCGCGATATTCACTCGCGGCGTACTCGGGCGAGGGCAGGGCGCGTTTGTCGAGCTTGCCGTTGCCGGTCAGCGGCAGGGTGTCCAACACCATCACCGCGGTCGGGACCATGTAGGGCGGAAGCTTGTCGGCCAACTGGGCGCGCAGCGCGGCCGGGTCGGCGGTGCCGGTGATGTAACCGACCAGCCGCTTGTCGCCGGGGCGGTCCTCGCGGGCGATCACCGCGGCCTGGTCCACTCCGTCGAGGCCAGCCAACACGGCCTGGATCTCGCCGAGTTCGATGCGGTAGCCGCGGATCTTGACCTGCTCGTCGGCGCGGCCCAGGTACTGCAGCTGCCCGTCCGGACCCCAGCACACCAGGTCGCCGGTGCGGTACATCCGCGCGCCGGGACCGCCAAAGGGGTTGGCCACGAACCGCGTTGAGGTCAGCCCGGCCCGGCGCACATAGCCGTGTCCGACGCCGCGGCCCGCCAGGTACAGCTCGCCGACCACGCCGGCGGGCACCGGCTGCAGCCATTTGTCGAGCACGAACATCGCCGCGCCGGCTATCGGGGAGCCGATCGGCACCACCGAGGACCCGGCCGTCAACGGCTTGCTGATCGACGCGCACACCGTGGTCTCCGTCGGGCCGTACGCATCGAGCATCACGCGTCCGGGCGCCGCCCAGCGATCGACCACGTCGGTCGGGCAGGCCTCACCGGCCACCACCAAGGCGGTCGACTCCAGGTCGTCGGCCGGCAGCATCGCCACGGCCGACGGGGTCTGGGTCAGCACGCTGACTTTCTCCGCGACCAGCAGCGCGTGCAGATCCGCCGGGGAGGACGCCACCGATTCGGGGACGATCAGCAGCCGCCTGCCCCGCAGCAGCGCGCCGAAGATCTCCCAGACCGAGAAGTCGAAGGCCGCCGAGTGGCATTGGGTCCACACGTTGCCCTTGGGCAGGCCGGCGTCGAGCGACTCGATCAGCCAGGTGACGTTGAGATGAGGAATGGCAACGCCTTTGGGGGTTCCGGTGGTTCCGGAGGTGTAGATGATGTACGCGGTGTTCTCCGGCGCCGGCAGCGGCAGCGCGGTGCCGGGCTGGCTGTCGACGGCCGGGTCGTGGACGTCGACGACCAGGACGTCGTGGTCGTCGAGCCGCGAGCGCAGGTCGGCGGTGGTGATCACCGCGCGGGGTCCCGCGTCGGCGAGCACGAAATCCATCCGGGACGACGCGTGTGCGGGGTCGATCGGCACGTAGGCCGCACCGGTCTTGAGCACCGCCAGCATCGAAACGATGGCGTCGGCGCAGCGGGGAAATAGCACCGCCACGCGGTCACCCGGGCCCAGCCCGCGATCGGCGAGCAGGTGCGCCAGTCGGTTTGAGGCTTCGTCGAGCTCGGCGTAAGTCAGCGAGCGGTCGCCGAAGGTCACCGCCACCGCCTCGGGCGTGTTTTGCACGTGCTCGGCGAACGCCTTGGGGATCGACACGGGCGCGGACGCCGGGTCGTGCAGTGCCGGCCGGTTGCTCCACTGGTCGATAAGGGCGGGCTCGTCGGGGGTCAGCAGATCGATCGACGACAGCGGCCGGTCCGGGTCGGCGGTCATCTCCTCGAGGATCTGCTGCAGCCGGCCCGCCAGGTCGGCCACGCCGAAGCTCGCGAACGGTTGGCCCGGGCCCGCGGTGCTGAGAAATAACTGGTCACCCGCGCCTAGGAAGAACAAACCGAAGTGCCCGACCGGACCATGGTTCGTGTACGACGCGGTCGCTGGAGCGCCGGCGAGATCCAGCGTGAGCCGGGACGGAATGAAGTTGATGCCGACCCGGCTCGGCGCCTGCCGTCCCCCGTCACCCTCCAGGGTGTGCACCGGGAAGCGTTGATGGCGTAGAAGTTCGCGGATTCGCGTGTCGACGTGCTTGCAGAAATCGGCGACGGAAGACTGCGGCTCCGTCGTCAGGACCAGCGGCACCACGCCGGCGAGCATCGCGGGAAGCGTTTTCGATTCAGGAACGACCCGCCGGCTGACCGGAAAGTCGAGCGCCACTTCCGAACCGCTACCCGACCACCCGCGCACCAGCAGCGCGCACGCGGCGGTGGTGACCGAGAACCGGCGGATGGCCAGCTTCTTGGACAACTCTTTGATCCGGTTGGCAACGGAGGGGTCCAGCTGTACCGACGCGGACGGCGAGTAATGATCCTGCTCCCCCGCGGCGGCGGGCAGCCGATCGACCGGGCCGCTCTCGGGCGGCAAATGCTCACGCCAGTAGGCCTTGTCTTCCGCGTAGTCGTCGGAGGCTTCGTAGCTTGACTCAAGGTCGACCAAGTCTTGCACCGAACCGAAGTAGGCGTCGGGGATCGGTTTGCCGGCCACCATCGCCGAATAGATGGTTGCTACCCGGCGGCAAACCAGTGCCATGCCCAAACCGTCGATGGCGATGTGGTGGCAGCAACCAAATAAGTAAAATTCCTCGTGCTCTGTTTGAAAGAGCACGAATTTGAACAGCTGACCGTTCAGCGCCATCGGCGTGCGCTGGATGCAGGAAGCCCTCTCGCGGGCTTCCTGTACCGGGTCGGGCGCTCCCCTCAGGTCGTCGAGCGTCAGCTCGACCTGCGGGTAGTCGACCGGTTTCTGTACAACCTGCCCGTCGACCTCGAAGAACGAGACCCTGCCCGGCTCGGCCTCGGCGACGGCCTGGGAGATCGCTCGTTCGAGTGCATCGTGCTGCACGGTGCCCTCGATTTTGACCAGGAGACCGAGCTGCCATTGCGTGCCGACGAAACCGGCTTCCTGAGACAGCCAGATGTCCAGCTGTCCGCGTGTTAGCGGAAGTACGCGGTCCTCATGTTCCATCGACTCCCCCAAGTCTCCGCCCATCCGCCCCGTACCCCGGCGGGTTACTGGTCAAAACCCCGTCCCGTTGCGAGCTTGTCCCGCAGGCTCTTCGGCCGAATGTCGGGCCAATGCTGTTCGATGTACTCCAGACACGCTGCTCGGTCCGCTTCCCCGTGAACCACCCGCCAGCCATCCGGAACATCGGCGAATGCCGGCCACAAGCTGTGCTGCTCCTCGTCGTTCACCAACACGAAAAAGCTGCCGTTGTCGTCGTCGAATGGGTTGATGCTCACAGTTCTCCAGGATGCAAGTGGACATGAGTGGAACAGGTCCAAACCATAGTGGAGCCGCAAGGCGCTCGCCCTGGGTTTGGACAAAGTTCCTGGTGTGGCCTAGAAGGTTGCTGAAGCTATCCAGTGTTCGGTGTGCGGCGGGCCCCGATGCCCGCATATTCGCTGCACTGACCTGTACCAATGGCGTTTGATGAGAGATATCGCTACTGGGACAGGCACGTCCTTCAGGCCGATGAAGTTATCGTGCTTATCGCGCACACAGCTTAGCCGAAGTCGTGGTGACCGGGAAAATCACCACGAGGCGAACGAGCCCGGCTCCGGCGAGGAACCTTGAACCATCTGGGCCAGTGACACGTACGGTGTGTTGTGCTTAGGTGGCGGTGCGACGTTGCGCGAGTCCTCGGGCGGATTCGTGATCAGGAGATGTCGTTACTCAGCCGTTTAGGCATTACGATCCCGCATCGCGTTGACAAAGCACTGATACGGAAGCGACTGCCGTGGTTTACTCATCAAGACCTGGTCGCGCTCCCCGAGGGCGGGACCCGCAAGAGGTGACGGAAAAACAACTGATCGGCGGGCCTGGCATTCGGAGCGCCGTCACCCGGCGCGATTGCGGCCGATGTGTAGTTGCATGGTCGGGGGCGAACACCGCGCGGGCGCGACGGCGCGGCTAGAGGGGGTGCAGTGGTCGAATCGGAGGTACGGGCCCGGCCCGACAACACCATCGCGGAAGGACGAGACATTAGCCAACGCGGTTTCCTGGGCTTTGGTCGTCGATCGTCAAAAGAATCCGAGCAGCCAAGCGGCCCGTCCAAGACCCGGCCGAAGACGAAAAGGGGCCCCGGGCTCTTCGGTTTCCTGGGCCGACTGTGGATCCCGCTCGTCATCGTGGCCGTCGTCGTCGCCGGAGGCATGACCGTCTCGCGGTTGCACGGTGTCTTCGGCTCCGAGAAGCGCCCGAGCTACGCCGAATCCCGGCAACAGGACACCAAACCGTTCAATCCCAAGCACGTGAAGTACGAGGTCTTCGGCCCCGCCGGCTCGATGGCCGACATCAGCTACTTTGACGCCAACGGCGAGCCGAACCACATCAACGGTGTCGAGCTGCCGTGGACGTTCGACATCTCGACGACGCTGCCATCGATCGTGGGAAATGTGGTCGCGCAGGGCAACAGCGATAGTCTCGGCTGCCGCATCGTGGTCGACGGTGTCGTCAAAGCCGAGAGGATCTCGCACGAATTGAATGCCTTCACCTACTGCGTGTTGACGGCAACATGAGCGCGCCCCCATTGGAGACCCAGCCGGCCAAGCGGCCGCGTATCGCGCGATTCATCCATCGCTTGTCGGTTCCTATCATCTTGGGCTGGCTTGCAATCGCCGTCCTGATCAGCATCGGTGTCCCGTCGCTGGAGCAGGTCGAGGCGGAGAACGCCGTATCGCTGAGCCCGTTGGGCGCACCGTCCTTCAAGGCCATGGAGCGGCTTGGCCAGGATTTCCACGAGACCAACTCAGGCGCGTTGGCGATGATCCTGCTGGAGGGCCAGCAGCAACTCGGCGACGACGCGCACAAGTATTACGACCGCTTGGTCAAGCTTTTGGAAGACGATCACGCGCATGTGCAGCACGTCCAGAACTTCTGGGGCGATCCGCTGACCCGCGGCGCGGCGCAGAGCCAGGACGGCAAGGCCGCATACGTACAGGTGAACCTGAGCGGTAACCAGGGCGCGGCCGCAGGTGACGCGTCAGTGGCGGCCGTTCGAAAGATCGTGCAGGAGGCTTCGCCCCCACCGGGTTTAAAGGTCTACGTGACGGGGCCGGCACCCATCGTCGCCGACATGAATATCGCCGGCCAGCAAAGCATCATGCTGGTTACCCTGGTCAGTCTGGCCGTGATTTTCTTGACATTGCTGCTTGTCTATCGGTCGATCGTCACGGTCATTCTGCTGTTGCTAATCGTCGGCCTTGAATTGCAGATCGCGCGGGGAATGGTCGCGCTGCTCGGCCATCTCGGGTTGGTCGGCCTTACCACTTTTGCCGTCAACCTGCTGGTCGCCGCCGTCATCGCGACGGGTACCGACTATGGCATTTTCTTCGTCGGCCGATATCAAGAGGCGCGGCACGCAGGCGAAAGCCGGGAAGAAGCCTTTTACACCACCTTCAACAGTGTGGCCAAGGTGGTGCTGGCATCGGGCCTGACGATCGCCGGCGCGGTGCTCTGCCTCAGTTTCACCCGACTCCCATTTTTCCAGCCGCTCGGCATTCCCTGCGCCGTCGGCATTTCCATCGCGGTCCTGGTCGCGATAACGCTGGGGCCGGCCCTTCTGGCCGCCGGAGCCCGGTTTGGTCTCTTCGACCCACGGCGTGCGCTCTCGACCCGCAGGTGGCGACGGATCGGTACGGCCATCGTGCGGTGGCCGGCGCCCATCCTCATCGCCTCGTTGGCCGTCTCGCTGATTGGGCTGTTGACGCTGCCGAATTACAAGCCCAGCTATGACGACCAGAAATTCATTCCGGACCGCATTCCCGCCAACGTGGGGTACGCGGCCGCGGCCCGGCACTTCCCCGGCCAGCGCATGTCGATGCCCGAGATTCTGTTGATCGAGACCGATCATGATTTGCGCAATCCGACGGACATGCTGGTGATCAACAAGCTCGCCAAGGGCGTTCTGGCGGTTCCCGGAATTGCGACCGTTCAGACGGTAACGCGCCCCGAGGGAGTGCCGCTGCAGCACACCACGATTCCGTGGATCATCAGCATGGGCCAGGCGAGCCAGCTGCAGAACATGGCTTTTCAAAAAGATCGCATGGACGACATGCTGACCCAGGCCAATGAGCTGGGGAAGATGATCGGCATCATGCAGCACATGCTGGACCTGATGCGCGAGCTCGTCGCCACGACGCACCACATGGTCAAGACAACCCACGAAATGCAGGACATCACATCCGAATTGCGAGATCGTGTCTCGGATTTCGAGGACTTCTGGCGCCCGATCCGCAGTTATTTCTATTGGGAAAAGCACTGCTACGACATTCCCATCTGCTTTTCACTGAGGTCCATTTTCGATGCCATCGACGGCGTCGACGAGATCAACGACAAACTGGGCGACCTGGTCAAGAACCTCGACCAACTGGACGCCCTGCTCCCCGAGCTGGTCATGCAGATCCCGCCCATGATCGAAACCATGTCCAGCATGCGCGGCATGATGCTGACGATGCACAGCACGATGTCCGGCGTCATGGGCCAAATGGATTCGAGTTCCAAGGATCCGAGCGCCATGGGGCAGGCGTTCGACGCCTCCAAGAATGACGATTCCTTCTACCTTCCACCGGGAATCATCAACGGCTCGGACTCCTTCAAGCGGGTCGAGAAGGTGTTCATGTCGCCGGACGGTAAGGATGTCCGTCTTCTGATCTCCCAGCGGGGCGACCCGTCGACACCCGAAGGCCTCAACCGGGTCGAACAGATCAAGACGGCGGCCGAGGAATCGCTCAAGGGCACTCCCCTGGAAAACGCCAAAATCTATTTGACCGGTACCGCGGCAATTACCAAAGATCTGGTCGACGGATCCATGTTCGACCTCTTGATCGCCGGCGTATCCGCCATCTGCCTCATCTTCATCATCATGCTGATCATGACGCGAAGTTTCATTGCCGCAATGGTGATCGTCGGCACGGTTCTGCTTTCACTCGGCGCGTCCTTCGGGTTGTCCGTGCTGGTTTGGCAGTACTTGCTGCACATGCAGCTGCACTGGAGTGTGCTGTCCACCTCCGTGATCGTGCTGCTGGCGGTGGGGTCTGACTACAACTTGCTGTTGGTCTCTCGAATGAAGGAGGAACTGGCCGCCGGAATCCACACGGGCATCATCCGCGCCATGGCCGGTACCGGAAAGGTCGTGACGAATGCCGGCTTGGTGTTCGCCTTCACTATGGCCTCCATGGCGGTCAGCGAACTGCGCAGCATCGGCCAGGTGGGCACGACGATCGGCATCGGCCTGATATTCGACACGTTGATCGTGCGAGCATTCATGACGCCGTCCGTCGCCGCATTGCTGGGACGCTGGTTCTGGTGGCCACAGTTGGTTCGCCCCCGCCCGGCCAGCACGATGCTGCGACACACCGGTCCCCGTCCGTTGGTGCGTTCACTGCTCCTGAAGCAGCCGCAATAAGTGGGGGCTTTCCACTTCAGGATGGGAACAGCAACCGTGGGGAAGACTGTGACACCGGGCTCTAGCGTCGTCGACCTGTCGAGGGCGTTATGACCACGCATCCGCCCCAACCTTCGCGCTTCGCGCGGACCATTCGCCACCTTGCGGTGTTCATCATCATCGGGTGGGTGGCGCTGACCCTGCTGGTGACGTTCGGCGTGCCACGGCTCGAGATTGTCGGCCAACAGCATTCGGTGCCACTCGCCCCCCAGGACGCGCCGGCGGTGCAGGCCATGCAACGCATGGGCCGGGACTTCAAGGAATCCGACTCGGACAGCTTCGCGATGCTGGTCTTGGAGGGACAGCAGCCGCTTGGAGATCAGGCGCATGCCTACTACGACAAACTGGTTGCTGAATTAAAAAGCGACACAAAGCATATCGAGCATGTGCAGGACCTCTGGGGCGATCGCCTCACCGCGGCGGGCGCGCAGAGCCCGGACGGGAAGGCTGTCTATGTGCAGTTGAATCTGGCGGGCAACCAAGGCACGACCCTGGGCCAGGAATCCGTGGCCTCGGTCCGCGATGCCATCGCACGCACGCCACCGCCTGCCGGGGTCAAGGCCTATGTCACCGGTCCCTCGGCGCTGTTCTCCGATATGCAGCTCGCCGGTGACCGATCCATTCTCAAAATGACGATGATCGGCGCCCTGATCATCTTCGTCGTGCTGCTCCTGGTCTACCGCTCGATCACGACCGTCGTATTGCTGTTGATCACCGTCGGGATCGAGGTCTTCGCAGCTCGCGGTGTCATCGCCTTTATCGCTAACAACAATTGGATGCCGCTTTCCACGTTTGCCGTCAATCTGCTGGTGGCCCTGGCGATGGCCGCCGGCACGGACTACGCGATCTTCTTCTTCGGCCGCTATCAGGAGGCGCGCCAGGCCGGCGAAGACCGGCAGACGGCGTATTTCACCACCTATCGCAGCGTCGCCCCCGTCGTCCTGGGTTCCGGTCTGACGATCGCCGGGGCGATGTTGTGCCTGAGCTTCACTCGCATGCCCATCTTCCAGACCATGGGCATGCCCTGCTCCGTGGGCATGCTCATCTCGGTGGTGATCGCCCTAACGCTGGTGCCGGCGGTGCTGACCGTCGGAAGTGGCTTCGGGTTGTTCGATCCAACGCGGGCGATCGGATTCGGCCGGTGGCGGCGGATCGGCACGGCGATCGTCCGCTGGCCCGCGCCCATCCTGTGCGCGACGATCGCTGTCGCACTGGTGGGCCTGGTGACCTTGCCCGGCTACCAGACGAGCTACAACAACCGGCTCTACATGCCCGACAACGTTCCCGCGAATGTCGGTTACGCGGCCGCCGACCGCCATTTCAACCAGTCGCGCATGATGCCCGAAATTTTGATGATCGAATCCGATCACGACATGCGGAACTCGGCAGACTTTCTGTTGCTGCATCGACTTGCGAAAGCGATCTTCGCAGTGCACGGGATCTCTCGCGTGCAGGGCATCACGCGGCCCGAGGGAACGCCGATCCAGCACACCTCGATTCCGTTCCTGCTCAGCATGCAGCAGGCGACGATGGGTGAGGACATGAAGTACATGCGGGCGCGCATGGACGACATGCTGGTCCAAGCGGACATGATGGCCAAACAGATCGCGATCATGAAGCATCTTTATGAACTGCAGAAGCGCCTCACTGATATCACCCACGATTCGATACAGAAGACCAAAGAAATGACCGTTATTCTTTGGGAGTTGCGTGACAAGATGTCGGATTTCGAGGATTTCTTCAGGCCGCTACGCAGCTATTTTTACTGGGAAAAGCACTGCTACGACATTCCTATCTGCTTTTCGTTGCGTCAGATTTTCGAACTTTTTGACGGCGTCGATACCCTCAGCGACAAGATGGTCGATCTTTTAAAGGATCTCGACCATATGGATCGACTGATGCCACAGCTGCTCGAGCAGTATCCGCCGATGATCGCGATGTCCGAGGACATGCGCAACATGATGCTGACGAACCACAGCACCATGTCCGGGATCCTTGGCCAGATGGACAGTAGCGACCAGGACGCCACCGCCATGGGGCAGGCTTTCGACGACGCCAAGAATGACGACTCGTTTTATTTGCCGCCCGAGATTTTCGACAATGCGGACTTCAAGCGCGCGATGGCCCAATTCCTGTCGCCTGACGGGAAGGCCGCCCGCTTCATCATTTCGCACCGAGGCGATCCCGCGACTTCGGAAAGCGTGAACCGCATCGACAAGATCAGGCTGGCGGCCGAGGAGGCGCTCAAGAACACGCCGCTGGAAAACTCGAAGATTTACATCGCGGGTACGGCGTCGACGTTCAAGGACTTCCGCGACGGCTCCACTTACGACCTCTTCATTGCGGGCATTGGTGCACTGTGTCTGATTTTCATCATCATGCTGATTCTTACCCGAAGTTTCATTGCTGCCCTGGTGATCGTGGGCACGGTGACGCTTTCGTTGGGCGCGTCGTTCGGGATTTCGGTGCTGATCTGGCAGTACATCTTCGGCATCAAGTTGTACTGGATGGTGCTACCGATGTCTGTGATCGTGTTGTTGGCGGTCGGTTCGGACTACAACCTGCTGCTGGTATCCCGAATGAAAGAGGAATTAGCGGGCGGCATCAATACGGGCATCATTCGCGCGATGGGCGGTACCGGCAAGGTCGTGACGAATGCGGGTCTGGTGTTCGCCTTCACGATGGCGTCGATGGTGGTCAGCGACCTGCGCATCATCGGTCAGGTCGGTACCACGATCGGCTTGGGCCTGATGTTCGACACATTGATCGTGCGCTCGTTCATGACGCCTACCATCGCCGCGCTGCTCGGGCGATGGTTCTGGTGGCCGCAACTAGTTCGCCCACGGCCGGCCAGCTTGCTGCTTCGTTCCGTGGGAACGCGTCCGTCGGTCCGCGCCCTGCTCCACCACGACGATGAACCCATCACGGCTCCGATTCCCAAGGCGTCTGTATAGGTCGACCGTCGCATTTCACCCACGTCGGCAGCGCGTTCGCTCGAGAGTTTTCCGTCCTACTCATACGGCCAACAGGGGGGTACCGACCATGAAATACTCCGTACTGTGAGCTCACTGGCGATCGAGGTCGAAGGCCTCACAAAGACATTCGGGCGAGAAGAAGCGCCCGCGCTCGCAGGGGTTAGCTTTTCAGTGCCGACCGGCACGGTATGCGGTCTACTAGGCCACAACGGAGCCGGCAAGACGACCACCGTCAATATCTTGTCAACGCTCATCCGCCCGACCTCAGGCCGCGCGACCGTTGCCGGATACGACATCGGCGGCCAATCCGCTCAGGTACGCGCCAGCATCGCGGTGGTCGGCCAGTTCAGCGGGACCGACCTCCTGCTCACCGGGCGGGAGAATCTGGTGCTGTTCGGCAGGCTGCGAGGCCTGCGTCGAGCGCAGGCAAAGGCCCGTGCCGACGAGCTGATCGAACAGTTCGACCTTGTCGGCGCGGCCGATCGGCAATTGGCGACATATTCCGGAGGCATGCGGCGGCGCGTCGATCTTGCCACTGCCCTGGTGGTGTTGCCCAAAGTGCTCTTCCTCGACGAACCGACCACTGGGCTGGACCCCCGCGGACGACGCGACATGTGGGCCCTCGTCAAACGGTTGGCCTTGCAAGGTGTCACCATTCTGCTGACCACGCAGTACCTGGAAGAGGCCGACGTATTAAGCGATTCGATCGTCGTCATCGACCACGGACGCGAAATCGCCAGCGGCACCGCCGAAGAGCTGAAGCAGAGGGTCGGTATCAGCTATTGCCAAGTGACCCCGGCCGACCCGAACGACCTGCCTCGCATTGCGGAGGGTCTGGGCGGGCTCGATGGAATCGATATCGACGCCGAGACAAACTCGCTGTCGGTGGTCGCGTCCGACGGGGTGGCCACCCTGGTCGAGGTCTTTCGCCGCGTCGACGCACTCGGCGTTGAACTCGCTGACATCTCGCTGCGCAAACCGTCATTGGACGAAGCCTTCCTGCACCTCACCGAACGGACCGCCGCCCAACCATGAGTGCCCTGGTCGCCCTAACCGAGCGTTCGCTCATGTCAGGGGCACGCGACGGGGAGATGGTCTTCGAAATCGCCTCACCGATTGCATATTTGGGGGGGTTTACCGTTGCACTGCAGGGCCTGATCGACACCGACGGAGTGAGCTACTCGCACTATCTTCTGCCCGCGGTGGTCGTCCAGACCATGGTGTTCGTCGGCCTGCTCACCGCGGACCGCGCGGCGCGTGACCACCTGAGTCGGCTTGGCGAGCGATTGGCGACACTGCCGGTCACCGCCATAACCCCTGTCAGTGCTCGCATGTTGGCCGCACTCATCCGGGCCGTACTCGCGCTCGCGGTGGCGATGCTCGCCGGTTATGCGTTCGGATTCCGGATGACCGGCGGACCGGGCTACGCGGCGGCTTTCCTTCTCATGGCGCTGTTCCTGTGTCTGGCTGTGGGGATGGGCGCCGACGCCCTAGGGTCAAGCACGAACAGCATCCAAGGTGCCAGCCACCTGTTGTTCGTCCCTCAGTTGCTGCTCTTCTTTCTGTCGACGGGAATCGCCCCTGAAAAAACCTTTCCCGGGTGGTTGCGCCCATACGTCCGCAACCAGCCGGTATCTCAGGTTGCCGAGACACTGCGTGGCCTGGCCGCCGGACATGTCCTCGCAAGCAATTTGGTCGCCAGCTTGGCGTGGTGTGCGGGAATGGTGCTGGTCTTCGGCGCAATCACGCTGCGCATGCAAAGGCGGGGCAAATGACACCGCAACAAAGGATCCAAGGAAGCCTGCTGACCCAGAGCTGGCTGCAGGCCAGTCGACTCCTCATCCGGTGGCGTCGCGACGGGGCGGTAATGCTGGGATCGCTGATGCTTCCTATTTTCCTTCTGGTCGTCTATGAGGCCGTGTTGGGCGAGCAGGTCCGCAAGGTTACCGGCGCCGACGGCGTTTACGGCCTCGTCCCGCTGTGCGCGGTGCTGTCCGGGTTCCTGGGTTGCCTGAGCGGTTCTGTCGGCATCACGATGGACCGCCAGTCGGGGCTGCTCAGTCGGATGTGGGTGCTGCCGGTGCATCGGGCGAGCGCCCTGGCCGGGTGTCTGACCGCGGAGGCCGTACGCGCGCTTTTCGGGACGGTCTTGATCACTGCTCTCGGCGTGGCATTGGGGCTACGCTTCACGCACGGCTGGGCGACAGCGCTGATTTACATTCTGGTGCCGTCCGCGGCAGTGGTCGGGTTCATGGCGCTCGTGATGGCCGTGGCGATCCGCACCAATGGCCGCGTCCTCATGACATGGGTCGTGGGTGCGACTCTCGCCTTGGCATTCGTCAATCCCGGGACCACACCGATTTCGCTGTTTCCGGGTTGGCTTCGGCCGTTCGTTCGTGTCCAACCAATGTCGCCGCCCATCGAGACGATGCGGGCACTGGCCCACGGCGGCCCACTCATATGGCCGTTGGCCATGACCTTGGCCTGGGCCGTCACGCTGCTGGCGGTGTTTATTCCGATAGCCGTGCGCGGCTATCGTTCCGCAGCCGAGCACAGCGCATAAAGAGTTTTCTCTACAACTATCGGTCGCGAGGCCTTCGACTTCGAAAAAGTAAAGCGACAACTGACCGCTATAGTGACGCCGCTGCCGTATGGCACTCGAAAGGTTTGAACTGTAATGAAATTCGCCCTCGCATGCTATGGAACCCGTGGCGATGTCGAGCCTTCTGCGGCTGTCGGCCGTGAGCTGTTGCGCAGGGGCCACCAAGTCCGCATGGCGGTGCCGCCCGAACTTATCGGTTTTGTTGAGACGGCCGGCCTCGAGGCGATCTCGTATGGGCCCGTACTCCAGGACTTTCTCGACGAGGAGTTTCTCCGCAACTTCTGGAAGGGTTTCGCCCGCAACCCCGTCAAGTTGCTGCGCGACCTGTGGAGGCCGATCATCCGGTACTGGGAGGAGACTAGCGCGACGCTCGTGTCAGTGGCGGATGGGGCAGACCTACTATCCTCGGGTCTCAATTTTGAGCAGCCCGCCGCCAACGTCGCGGAGTATTACGACATCCCGTTCACAACGCTGCATGACTTCCCAATGCGGCCAAATGGTCAGCTCCTGCCCAGACTGCCTTCACCACTTGTCCGCAACGTGGGAAAGTTGACCGAATGGCTATTTTGGCGCTCATCGAAGAATGTGGAAAACGAGCAGCGCCGGCAATTGGGCCTACCGCCGGCAACGGTTTCCTCGCCGCAGCGAATGATCGAGCGCGGGTCGATAGAGATTCAGGCCTACGACGACGTGTGCTTTCCCGGCCTGGCAGACGAATGGGCACGATGGAAAGCACAGCGCCCCTTCGTTGGCACGCTGACAATGGGATTGACCACGGACACCGATGACGAAGTCGCGTCGTGGATTGCGGCGGGAACGCCGCCGATATTCTTTGCTCCCGGCAGCATACCGGTCGAATCCCCCACCGCCACAGTCGAAATGGTCAGCGCGGCCTGCGCCCAGGTAGGCGAGCGCGCGTTGGTGTGCTCCTTTGGGACTGACTTCAGCGAAGCTCCGCAGTTCGACAACGTCAAGGTCGCGGGCACCGTCAACTTCGGTGCCGTTTTCCCCGCCTGCCGTGCCGCCGTCCACCACGGCGGCTCGGGAACAACAGCCGCCGTCCTACGCGCTGGACTCCCGGCGCTGATCCTGTGGAGTTCGGGTCAACAGAGGTACTGGGCAGCTCAGGTCGAACGGTTGAAGGTGGGCACTGCACGGCATTTTTCGGCTGCCACCACCCGCGAATCCCTAATATCCGACCTTCGACGCATCCTCGCCCCTGAGTACGTCGCCCGCGCGCAAGCCCTTGCGACTCGGATGACAACCCCCGGCGAAAGCGTCGCCAAAGCCGCCGACATCCTGGAAGGCGCTGTCCGCCGGAGGCAATCGTCGAAACCGCGCTGATGTCGCGGGCGTCGACTCACCCCCGGTGGTCCACCGTTCGCACCCCGCCGTGACGTCGCCAAATGACTCGGGATGGGCGGCGCGCGTGATGTCTCCGACCAGTTCGAGGTGCTTCCTCCTGACGGGATTCGGTGCGGCAAGAGCGGCCTCGCCGCAGTGGTACCGTTACGTCGGATCGGGCGGGGTTGCGGATCGCGTTTCGCGACCGGTCGCCCCCGCGGGTACCAGGCCTGGGAACTTCCCGAAACGCATCTGAGGTCCTCAACAGACGTCTAGGCTTTTCACCGACCTGCTGGCAAGCGAGATACGAGATAGGGGATACTTTTGACCGAGTACAGTTGCCGTTTGTGCGGCGGTGTTCTTCGTGAGGTCGTCGACCTCGGTCGCCAGCCAGTTTCGAATGCTTTCGTCCGCCCCGAGGAAACTGCCACGGTCCCATTCTTCCGTCTTGCCATGGGGCTTTGTTCGTCGTGCACGATGGTGCAGCAGCTAGAAGAAGTTCCGGCGAAGCAGATGTATCGCGCGGACTACCCCTACCGCGCTTCTGGATCCCAACGGATCCGCCGGCATTTCGAGGACGTAGCGCGGCGCCTTGCTGAAACACTCCCGGGTGGTGACCAGGGATTCGTCGTCGAAATCGGTAGCAATGACGGTGTCATGCTCAAGACACTCAGCCAGGCTGGCGTGCGACACCTAGGGGTCGACCCCGCAGCAGGGGCTGGGGACGTGGCGCGCTCGCTTGGGATCAACATACGCACCGACTTCTTCAATGCGGAGACGGCCGAAGAGATTCGCGCCGAGCAGGGTGCGGCGGACATCATTTTTTCGGCGAACACCTTCACTCACATCTCCTACCTTGACTCCATTCTTCGTGGGGTGGATTCGCTACTTGCGCCAGATGGACTATTCATCTTCGAAGACCGCTATCTCGGTGACATTCTGAAATTCAACTACTTCGACCAGATGTACGACGAGCACATCTACCTTTTCTCGATCCGTTCGGTGCAGGCGATGGCCGCTCGGTTCGGCTTCGAGCTGGTCGATGCCGAGCACCTGTCCCAGCATGGTGGCTCCATCCGTTACACCGTGGCCCGCGCGGGCACCCGACAAACATCCGACGCGGTCGGGGAATTCCTGGAACAGGAAAAGGCGCAAGGCCTAGCCGAAGAGGCGACCTTCGTCCGTTTCTCCGAGAACATCGCTCGCATCAAGTCGGACCTTGTTTCACTCCTCCATGACCTGCACTCGGACGGTAAACGCGTCATTGGATACGGTGCGACGTCAAGGAGCGCTACGGTGCTGAACTATTGCGAAATCGGCCCGGATCTGCTTCCCGCAGTATGTGATTCGACTCCGGAGAAACAGGGACGCCTGACGCCCGGCTCGAAAATTCCAGTGCTTCCGCCGGAGGCGTTTTCCCAGCCTTACCCCGACTACGCATTGCTGTTCGCCTGGAACCACGCCGAAGAGATCATGGCGAAGGAGAGTCTGTTCAAAGACAAAGGCGGACAGTGGATCCTATACGTGCCGCAGGTACACCTAGCTTGATTATTATGCGGCGCAGGACATCTGAGAGCTTTTAGCAGGGCAACGACACTCAGTTCGCCGCAGCGTTGCGCGGTTGCAGCGCTCGACCATCCGGCTTCGGTCTATCAGGCGAACGACTTCGAGCGAGCGAAGTCTTCGATGAGCTCCACTGCCTTGGCGAGGCTATCGCTGGCTTTGGACATCCGCCCCGCGAGTTCGCGGGCGTTGCTGGCGTATTCGGGGGTCAAGATCTGGTGCAAGTCGGCCACCAGCGTTTCCCGGGTCGTAGACGAAAACGACCGGCAGGTGCCCACCTTGAGGCGTTTGACCTGTGCCCCCCAGTACGGCTGATCCCCCGCCGTCCACAGGATCAACGCGGGAACCCCGGCGCGCAGCACCGCGCCCGTGGTGCCCGAGCCTCCGTGGTAGACAACGGCGCGACACGCGGGAAAGACTCTCGCGTAGTTTGCCGCCTTGACGACCTTGACATGATCGGAATGACGGGCATCCGCATAATCGGCCCATCCGGAGCAAATCAACGCCCGATGACCCAACTGCGCGCACGCCTCGCTGATCATCGCGACGGTGTCGCCCGGTGATTTCGCGACCGGCATGCTGCCAAAACCGAAGCAGATGGGCGCAGTTCCCGCAGCAATCCACCCAGCGATCTCATCGTCGGCGTCTGTGGTCAACCCCATCGTGAGCGGACCGATAAAGGGCCGCTGACCAGCGAAGTTGACCCATTCAGCGGCTAGCCCTGGGAAGCAAATTTCGTCGTACGCTTGGATTTCCAGCGATCCTCGTTCGGCGATCCGTCGCGGCCCGGGACGTGCAGTCTTCGGCAAGCCCAGTTCACGACATTGCGCATCCTCGGCCTTCTTGCTCATACGCCAGAGCCACCAGTCGTACAGCCGCATAGCGGGCCGGCCCAGCCACGGTGGGGCTCCCGGCACAACCTGGCCGTAGGACCGTATCGGGAAGTAATGCATCGCCACCAACGGAATGTCGTAATGTTCCGCAACGTTGAGCGCGAGCTCCTGATAAACCAAGCCGGTGAATAAGAGGTCCGCCCCCTCCGTCACCGATGTCAATGCCTCGCTCATCTCCGGCCAGTGCCGTAACCAGGGCGCCCAGAGTTCACGAAGCAACTGGAGTGGCTTCCAGATCGTCCAGAAGCTGCGGCGGAGATTCATTCGGAAGTCGCGAAGGAAATCGTCGCTTAAGATCTCGCGTGCGTCGGGTCCGTAGGCAACGGCAGCAATACCGGCCTCTTCGGCGAATCCAACCAGGTTGCGCGGAACGGCCGCACGCACGTCGTGCCCTCTAGACTGCAGTGCGCGGGCGATGGCGATACACGGTTCGATATCCCCGCGCGTTCCATAACTTGCCAGCACAATCCTCACCAAATCAGAGCCCCTCCCCCTTTTCGGCGTCGATGGTTTGGACGTCGACCATTATTGCCTATGGCGTGGATAAGGGCAGGACATCGAGCAACTTCGAATCATCGAGCCCTACCAGGGCTTTTTGTGCGTCGATCTGCACGATCGCCGGCGCAATGGGCGGCACCACTGCTGGCGCGATCGGCGCTTTCATAGGCGAAGCGCCGTTTGGCCATCGACGGTTCTCTCACCTGAGGCCGCCGGCCGTGGCCGCCCAGGTGCACCCGATCGGGTCAGCTGGTGCTTGACTGGCGGCGCTTCCCCAACTCCGAGCCAGTGCCCGCCCTGCGCTTCAGGCTTGATTTGAAGGCCAGCGCGCGCTTCTCAATGAGAAACCAACTCAAGGCAGCAAACGGCAAAGTGGCGAAGGTCGCGACGATCGCGAAAGCGATCGGGTTCAAGCCGCCAAGCCCACAGATGACAAGCAGCTGTTGGACCGGCCACGCGTAGATATAGGCGCCGTAGGAAAGGTCGGTGCGCAAGTTGAAGCGCTTGTGCTGGATAAGGGAACCCGAAACAATGACAACGTAAGCGAGCGGAATGGCCGCGATAACTCGGTAGTTCGGCAGCAAACCGGCCACCAGGACGATGACGACACCAACACCGACGAGTGACCACTGCGCGGGAATCGCGTCTTGGAACTGATACAGCAACGCGCCGGCGGCGAACATAAGAGCGAACCGCGAAACCATCTGGGGCAGAGTCGCCCCCAGTTCCGCACGGGTTGGAAAGGAGAACAGCAGCGACCCGCAAAGCGCCAGCGTGATGGCCACAGGAGAAACCCAACGGTTGGCGGCGAGACGAACAAGGCCAAGACCCGCAACGACGATGTAGCACATCACCTCGAACAGAAGGGTATAGAGGGGACCATCCCACACACCCGACCACGGCACGCCCCGCGGCGTGCCCTCGATCCCAAGGTAGAAGACGTTTAGCACTCCGTTGTTGAGGACGTATTCGATTGGTCCGGCGGACATTAGCAGGCGCCGCGCCGAATCGCCCTGAATGGTGACGGCCACCGGGGCAATCACGAAGGCGACGACTAACAGGCAGGCCCACAGTCCCGGGAAGATGCGAAGACCGCGCGCGAGAAAGTATTGTTTAAGGCGCGGAGTACGCAGCCAACTCCCCGTGATAAGGAATCCTGAAAGCGCAAAGAACCCATCGACCCACACCTGATTGAGAAGCTGGGCCGCCGGCCCATATGCCATGTCGCGTCCGGTCAGCGGCCAAGAGTGGTAAAGGATGACGCCTGTGGCCAACGCCAAGCGCCACGCGTTCAGCGCATTCGTCTGGGGACTGAATACCTGCCCAAGTTTCGGGCTCCCAGTCCATTGCCGCTTCAGCCAGCGGTCGGGGAAGGCGGTCGTGTCAATCAATGGAAGCTCCCCCTCCCTCGACAACACTCCTGAGCGTCGGGCATGGCGACCGTGGCGAAGCTGACGCTGCCATCCACCAAATCAGAAGTGGCACAATCGATACCGTGAGGTACCGATATGACTGTCCAGTCACGGCCAAACGCGAAAGGCGTTGGTTGCGAGCTTGATCCACCGTTCGCCGATCACTGTGACCGCGTCAAGGTTCCTCCCATGAAGCTCGTCGCAGCACTCGCGACCGACCAGGCGGATTCACGCGATTGGTCAACTGAGAGAAGCGATCAGCTTCAGTCGATTACCTCGAACGTCCCCACTAAATCTTCGAGAAGATGACGTTTCCATCGTAGCAGCCGCATGGGGCCTGCTTAGCGCATCCACACCCCATGGTCGGCCCTCGGCCTAGGCCAAGGGCCCAAGGCGAGGGCGCGCTTGCCGATTAGGCCAAACGCCTCAAGCTGGCGAAATTCTCGGCAAGATCTGCGGCCTTGGTAACGCTTTCGGCAGGCTTGGTCATCCGACCGGCAAGCTCGCGGGCGCGGATTGCGTACTCGGGGGCCAAGATCCGGCGCAGATCGGCGACGAGCGACTTCTGGGTGGTGCCCGATAGGCGTCGATGCGTGCCTACCTTGAGGCGCTTGAGCTGAGCTCCCCAGATGATCTGGTTGCCGTCCACCGAAAGGATCAGCGTGGGGATCCCGGCGCGCAGGCTGGCGGCCGTGGTGCCGGAGCCGCCATGGTGCACGGCGGCACGGCATATCGGGAAAATCGACGCGTAATTCACGGCGCCGACCACCTTGACATGGTCGAAGTGTGGGACGTCATCGAAGTCGCTCCAGCCGGCGCAAATCAACGCTCTCTCACCCAACTCCGCGCAGGCCCCACTGATCATCTCGATCGTCTTGGCCGGGGATTCCACCGGCATACTGCCGAAGCCGAAGAAGATCGGCGGTGTCCCCGCGGCAATCCACGATGCGACTTCCTCGTCGGCGCTCGTCGCCAATTCCATCGTCAGGGTGCCAACGAAAGGCCGCTCGTCCTTCCATTTCGCCCATTCTTCTGCCAGCCCCGGGAAGACAACCTCGTCGTATGCCTGAATTTCCAGCGATCCCCGTTCGGCAATCCGTCGCGGTGACGGAGATGTTGCCTTCGGCAGGCCGAGTTCACGGCGTTGCGCATCTTCGACCTTCTTGATCAGACGCCAACAGAGCCAATCGAACACCTTCACCGCGACGCGAGCGGCCGGTGCCGGCAAGATCGCCACGACCTGGCCATTGGGACGCATCGGGACGTGGTGCAGCGTGGCCAACGGAAGGTCGTAGTATTCCGCCACATTGGCTGCGATCTCCTGATAGCTCTGTCCGGCGAACACCAAGTCGGCGCCCTCTGCCAATGACTTCAAGGTCGTGTTCATCTGCACCCACGACTGGTCACTGGCCTCCCACAGTTCACGCCACCACCGCCGTTGATCCCGGATCCTCCAGAAAGTGCTGAAGATGGACGTGAACAAATTCCGGAACACACCCAGCCAGGTCTGCGTATCCATCCCGTAGGGCACAGCGCTAAGCCCAGCCGATTCCGCAAAGGCAACGAGATCGGGGGGAACTGCGATGCACACGTCGTGCCCTCTGCGCTGCAGTTCCCGGCCAACCACGACAGAAGGCTCGATGTCACCCCGTGTTCCGTAGCTTGCCAGCACAAATCTCATTGCGGATCCCAGACTTTCACTTGTTGTACCAGGCACCGACCGCTTTCGCTATGTCGAGGCTTCGGCCTGCTGACCGATCCACTCAAGCAGAGCATGCAAACCGTCGTCGAGTGCCCACTTCGGGCGCCAGCCAAGTTCGTTCTTGGCCGCTTCGATGTTGCAACTCGCCGCGCGTACGTCGCCATCGCGGAATTTCGGCACCAGGATCGGCTCAGGCGCTCCAAACGCGCCAGCGATCTTTCGAGCGAGCTCATGAATCGTTATGGCGGTGCCCGAGCCGACGTCCAAGCAGCGTGGCTTGGTCGCGGGCTGCTGCACCGCGGTGAATACCGCATCGATGACGTCGTCGATGTAGACGAGATCGCGGATGATCCGGCCGTCCTCGTAGACCTCCGACGGGCGCTGTTCGCGCGACAAGCGGGCGAAGAACGGGACTACCCCGGTATACGGGTTGGTCAGCGACTGACCGGGCCCGTATGCGTTCTGCAAACGCAGCACGGTGAAATTGGTGTCGTGCGCGGATGCCCAGGCGGCCACCAGGTGCTCCTGGGCCAGCTTGGTCGCGCCGTAGATGTTTGTCGGCCGCGGTTCCGTCACGCCCGCGCGGCTGGGTAGCGGCGACACGGGTCCACCGGTCGGTCCTTGCGGATCCCAGATACCCGCCACCAGTTGTGCATGACTACGCGGAGCCGGATAAAAGATCTGGCCGTCGGATTGCCAGGGGCCCTCCCCGTAGACGGCCCTTGACGAGGCCAAGACGAAGTGTTCGGGCACGAGTTCAGCGCGGCCCAGAGCATCAAGGAGTTGGGTGGTACCCACCACATTGACCGCGCCGTGACGCGTCGACTGGGAGAGCGACTGTGCCGTTCCCGTCTCGGCCGCCAGATGGACGATCTGGGAGGGGCGGAACAAGCGCAGCACCGCATCCCAGTCGGGTGCGTGCGTGACATCGCCGGTGAACAGCCGTACCGACGGAGGCAGATTCATTACACCGCCTCCGGCATGCACTTGTGGGAGCAAGATGTCCATCACAGCGACGTCGTAACCGGCCTCGACGAGGCGGTGCGAAAGCGCCGACCCGATAAATCCTGCCCCACCACTGATGAGCACGGATGTTCCCAAGAGTCAACGCCTCCCATTCGGATAGTGCACAAGTTGGTCTCCCGCTGCACCGTGAGGCACGCGGTCGGGGTCGATCATATCGGTGACTCCGGTAGCCCCAGCCGGATTGCCGATTTAGGCCAGCCCGTAATTGTGTTCGGCACGAATGGGACGCCCAGGACGACTTTCGAACGGCTCCGGTCCGACATCGTGGCATTCGCGCCACGGCCGTGCGACGAGTTTCACGAGGCTTCCGCAGCCGGTTGTGGGTCGAGGGGGACGGCGCCCGTCTGCTTGCCCCTGCCTTGGAGGCGCGATTTCAACGACATCGCGCGTTTCTCGACGAGAAACCAACTCAGTGCGGCCAGCGGCACGGTGGCCAGGGCCGCAACCACAGCAAATACGAACGGATTCAAGAACGCAAGCCCACAGATGACCAGCAATTGCTGGACCGGCCAAGCGTAGATGTACGTGCCATAGGACAGATCGTTACGCAATCTTAGGCGTGCGTTTTTGACCAGAGCACCGGAAACGACGACGGCGTACGCCAGAGGTATGGCTGCGATTACCCGATAATTGGGCACCAGCATTCCCGCCGCTACCACGAGTGCCGCGCTGAGAGCGACGAGCGACCAGCGGGCCGGAATTCTGTCCTGATACTGACGCAAGAGCGCTCCGGCAGCGAAGACCAGAGCAAAGCGCGCCACCATCTGCGGAAGGGTCTCGAGGGTGTTGACCGGGTAAGACACCAGCGCCGCGACGGCTAGTGCCAGCACGAACACGACGGGTGTCGGCCACCGGCGTTTGAGCAGTCCAGCCAGACCGGCGAGCGCAACAGCGACGTAACACATCAGCTCGAAAATGAGCGTCCACAAAGGGCCATCCCAGACACCCGGCCACGGAACTCCACGTGGCGTTCCCGCGATGCCGGCGTGGTAGACGTTCAGGACCGCGTTGTTCAACACGTACTCGATCGGCGCCGTAGAACCCAGCAACTTCCCCGCCGAGCCGCCCTGGATCGCCACTCCGATGGGCGCGATGACAAAAGCCACAATTACCAGGCACACCCATAACCCTGGAAAAATTCGAAGAGCTCGGGCGGCAACGTATTCTCGCAGCTTAGGGTTACGGATCCAACTCGAAGTGATGAGGAATCCCGAGACGACAAAAAACCCGTCGACCCACACCTGACTGAGAAGCTGGTCATATGGCGGGTGCTCTTTGCGGCCTGTGAGCGGCCACGAATGTTGCAGAATCACCCCGGTAGCCAAAATCAACCGCCACGCATTGAGTGCGTTTGCCCGGAAATCAAATACATCGACAATCTTAGGGCCGCCCGGCCATCTCTGCTTTTGGCCGTGATCCGAATTAATATTGTCGTCGAAGTTTTCGCGATTCGTATTCACCTACGGCAATTCCTGCCTCTAAAGTTGCGCTGATTTGCCCCGTCCGGGCGCAATAGATTCGGACGTGTACCAACGGAGACGGTGACCTTCACCGTGGTTTGCGACCACGCCTTCCGCACCCCGCTGGCAGGGACTAGACCCGGGCACCGCATCACTGTACTGGACAAGGGTTTCCAAAGCATCGACACGAATCGGAACGGGACGTCAGCCTACCCAGCCCGGCTCGAGCTTACCCAGGCCGGTGATCTCGAGACTGACCGACTTGCGTGAGCCAACAGCACCGAGCATGAAAAGCATGTCGCCCACGTGGGCACCCAGCCAGAATCGCCAGAACGGCGCACGGAAGAATTTCCAGACGTGGCTACCCTCGCCTATCAGCCAGTATGCTGGAATCGCAACTAGGTAGTAGAGCATGCGCTTCCAGCGCGAGATAGTCATCCCGATATTCATTTCCATCGTCTCGAGCCCCCAGGCGCGGTAATTCCATTCCAAGTCATAGCGGCGTTGGAATTCATAGAAGGCTCGCATTTCGCCGTTCGTGATGAGGTATTCGTCGAACACAAGTATCGACCCTACAACGAAGTGGTCCTTGCAGATCTCTAACGCATGCACGCAACTTTCATATGTATCCAGGTCCATGTGAAAAAGCCGAATCGGCGCAGCTGGCCGACCGGCCAAAAATGGAGCCAGCGTGTCATAGGTGCTTCCCTTTATGAATTCGACTTTGCGCCCCAGCGCATCTGGCACGCCATGGGTGAAGCTTACCCCGGTGTCTCGCATAAAACGCTGGCCGAACGGATCCGAGACGGCGAAAGTGCCGCGCTTTACCACCTGACCCTCGACCTGCCAGTCCTCGACCAAACCCGAAAATGTATCGAAACCGTACACCTTTCGATTACATGTATCGGATATGAGGCGAGTCGACCAGCCAAGCCAGACGCCGAGGTCAAGCACCAGTTCGTCAGAATTCTCCACACACGGTTCCGGTAGCTGCGCCGCCTCCCACAAAACCGTGTGACCCGGAATCCTTCGTCGTCGCAAATCCGACAGTGTGCGGTTTATGAATGAACGATAGGACTCGTCATAAATCCTGATGTCGCGGGCATATAAGTGAGGGATGTATTGGTCTTTGGCCGGATAAACCAGGCGTGCGATCACGAGCAGAAGTAGCAGCCCGCCCATCCCGAGCAGAAACAGTGGCTGCAGGAAACAAGCGATGGCCACGATAAGCGCAACGGATAGGACTATCGCCTTCCAAAGACGATGCACAGTCGTCCGATCCGCCGGACGATCGTCCGCCCGCGTCACGGCCCACCTGTCGATCACGCCCACCCGTTCACCTCCGATGCCTCCGTTAGAGTAAGGCGAATTCCCCTCCGCAACGAAGAAATCACCCGATTGCCCTGAATCGACGGCTGTCAGCTCACACCGGATCCTGCCTTACCCTGGGCACGGCGTTAGCCAGTGCCCTTAAGTCAGCGTCGGCTGCCCCATCAGGGGCGCGGCGAAGGGATCCGGTCAGACGTTGTTGTTCGACACGAAGGTGTGGCGCCTCGCGCTCGACGGCCGATCACCCGCGCGAGGGATGGGGCGAGCGTCAGACCTTCACACACCTGCTTCGGCGAGTCGCATCATGCCTTGTCTCCGGGCGGTCTGAGGATTATGAATCGAACGGCTCGCCTACGCCCATGTACCCTTCCGGCGATGGGCGATTGCGGCCAATTCCATCATCGGCTTGGCGATGGACGGCCGTAAGAACCGGGACAGCATGCTCTCGGATACGTCACGGGAATCATCGAAGGCCTGCCGGAAATCTCGTTCGCCGGCGCGATACTGCTCAAAAACGCGGTCCAAGGCGCAACCGTCCACCGGCTCGTCCGACGCTGCCGCGCACAACGCTTTATAGGCCACGGAGACCCAGTCTGTACCAAATAGATCGGTCACCGGGCCGCAGTATCGCTGGCGCCGAAGATTAGGTGAGAGGAACCCTTCGATTTCGTCGTCGTTTGCAGTGTTCAGTTCAATCGCGAGCGCCGCGGAGATCCGCCTCATTTCTCTTTGCCAGTCATCGACGAGGTTGGCGTAGTCGATGAAAACACGCCGCATGCCCCGTGTATGTCGTTCGGCGAGAAGATTATTCTTCAGCCACAACGCACTACCTAGAGTCGGCGAGACACGCCACGTCGCCATGGACGAAATCACCTCTTGAGGGTGGCGCACCGCAATCACTGCCGCAACGTCAAAGGCAGCCAGACGCGCCGCCTCGAACCACAGGTCGGATAACAACGTGATCCTAGGCTCTTTGATCAACACGAGCGGAGCAGCCGGCAACGAGGTCAGGTACGCCACAATCTTTGCGATGTGGGCCGCCTTATCTTTGCCGTTGACCGCGTCTTCCTCCTGCAAACGCAATGTTGGGTCGCACCAGTGGCTTCCGTGGCGGCGCAGGATCGTCTCGTTCAGCACGATTGCTTCGCGCGGCTCCCAGTAACCACGCGGATTGCCCGCGTCGGCGCCGCACATGCCGGCCGGAAGCGTGCCGCCACACAAGTTGAGAACGCGCGTGAGCGCCGACGTTCCAGAGCGTGGCGTCCCTAACACGAATAGGACGACTGCGCGGCCTCTGCCGACCGACCACGAATCAGTTTTCACAAACTCAGCGGAGTTCGCCGCGCCGCCAACGGATTTGGTCGTCAAGCCAAATCTCATCGGGAACCTTTCAGTTACGTGCGTCTGAGGATTTGAGTCTGGTTAGCAGCCATGACTTTCCGATTTGACGCGGAGTAGGGCTGCTAGCAATTACCCCGAAGTCAACGCAATCGCGCACACTCTGGGGTTACAGGTCTAAATCTCAGCCTGTGCAAGATCCTCGGTGAAAGCACAGCACTGCTGGCATGCTCTCGGTACGGAGCCAGGCTCGATATGACCGGCAACCCCTATCCCCCAGTGAGAACGATCGGTTCATTACGCCCGCTAAGGACTATAGCTCGACCGGTAGCGCGGGAACACCGTTTTTACGAATCCGTTTCGCTTCCTTGACCTTTGGACAGCCGAGTTAACATATCCAGGTGATTCACGTGTAGGAGGTATAGGAGATTGCAACGCCGAAGCCGCTGGAGCGAAAACCCCGGCCTATGCCCAAGCTCCCCTGCGCCGGTGCAACATCGCCGCCACCTGCAGGACACGAGTCACGATGAACGGCCTGAATACCCGTCGTAACAGGCTGTTTGTGTGGTCGTGGAAGTCAGTGAAGGCCTTCCGGAAATCACGCTCGCTCGCACGATAAGAGTCGAATACCCGATCGAGGGTTGATACGTCCAACAGGCCGTCCTGGGACGCCCCCAGCAGCGCTTCATAGACCGCGGAGATCCAGTCCGCGCCGAAAAGGTCGGCCACCGGACCGCAGTATCGCTGGCGACGCAGGTCCGACGTGAGGAAGTCCTCGATCGCTCCCTCTTGAGCGGTGTCCAAATCGATCTCGAGTGTCGTGGCAATCCGCTTTACCTCCTTGTACCAGTCGCCGAGGAGGTTGGAGTATTCGACAAACACCCGAGGAACGCCGCGCGTGTGTTGCTCCGCCAACAGATTGTATTTGAGCCATAAGGCGTTCGAGAGTTCCGGCGAAGTCCGAACGTACTTCGCCGCCGAAGCGGCGACCTCTTGCGGGTGACGCACCGCAATCACGGCAGCCACATTGAATCCGGCCACGCGAGCCGCGTCGAACCAGAGACTGGAGAGCGCCGCGATCCGTGGTTCCTTGATAACCACCACCGGCGCGGCGGGCAACGTACCGAGATACGCTGCGATCTTCGCAATACAGGCAGCCTTTTCCTCCGCGTCGAACGCACGCTCCTCTTGTAAGCGCAGCGTCGGGTCATACCAGTTGCTGCCGTGCCGGCGCAGGATAGTTTCGTTGAGCATGATGGCTGCGCGCGGCTCCCAATAGCCACGCGGATTGTTCCGATCGGCGCCGCACATTCCTGCCGGGAGCGTGCTGCCGCATAGGGACAGGACGCGGGTGAGCGCCGACGTTCCCGACCGCGCCATGCCGAGCACGAACAGCGCGACAGGAGGTGTAGCACTTCCCGAGAGGACCGCATCGTCGGCGATGCTGACGGTATTGCTATTGATGTGGTTCGATTGGCTCGTCCGCGGAGGGGTCATCGCGTGCCCGCACCTTTCAATTCGGCTGGCAGCCCCCGGGATCACGGATATTATGCATCAGTTTGCACTTTTTCGCGCACGTTCTTTCACAGCGCCCGCACTGGTCTCGTGGCTCGATGCGCTGCGCGAGCGATGTGCAGCAAGGCCTGCGCTCGGCGTCGTTGGGCGTCAGCCGGCGACGGCACCCGGCTCGGCGAACGGCGCACCGAACTCGGTGACCGGGCGGAAGCCGTGCTTGCGCACCTTTTCCGCGGCCCGGCGGATCAATGCATAGATCCCGACGAACGCCGCGTGATCGGTCATCACCAGAGGTGTCAGCAGCCGGTTGTGCACCAGCGAGAACGCCACCCCCGAGGCGGGGTCGGCCCATCCGAGCGAGCCACCCATCCCGACGTGACCGAAGCCGGGCATCACACTGCCGATCGGCAAACTGTGATATCCCAAGTGGAAAGCTAACGGCACGTACAGGTTTCGGTCCGGCCGCAGGCTCCGCTCCCCGGTCAGGCCGGCGACCAGCTGACGGGACAGGAAGCGGATGCCGTCCACCTCGCCGCCATTGGCGATGGCGCCATACATCCGGGCCAGCCCGCGCGCCGTGGCTACGCCGTTGGCCGCCGGGATCTCCGCGTCCAGCAAGGGGGTGTCGCCCTGAACGGCGGCGATCAGACCCTTGAAGTACATCGACCGGTACGCCCCGGACATCTCGTTGGCCACCTTGCGCGTCACGTAGCTGACGACGGGGTTCCCGATCACGTTTTGCGGGCAGATGATCTCGGCGACCCGCGTCGGCGCCTGGGCCGGCGGCCGGCCGAGGTGCAGCCCGTCGGTGCCCAACGGCTCGGCGAGCTCCTCGCGGATCAGCGTGGCCATGCCCTTGCCGGTCACGGCCCGGCCCAGGCCGGACATCAGCCAGCCGAAGGTCAGCGCGTGATACGCCGATTTGCCCAGCAGCCGTCCGGGCGCCGCCGCGGCCAGCTTCTCCTCCATCACGACGTGATCGAGCAGTTCTTCCTGGGTGGCGCCGCGCAGGCCGGACAGGCCGGCCTGGTGTCGCATCACCTGGCGCACGGTCATGTCGGCCTTGCCGTTGGCCGCGAACTGGGGCCAGTACTCGGCAACGGGCGCGTCGTAGTCGATCAGCCCCCGGTCGGCGAGCCGGTGGATGACGGTGGCGGCCATCCCCTTGGTCGCCGAGAAAACCATCGGGGCGGTGTTCTCCGTCCACGGCCGCTGCCCGGCCCGGTCGGCCCACCCCGTCCAGACGTCCACGACGGGCTGGCCGTCGACATAGACGGCCAGCGCCCCGCCACCGAACCGGCGCGCGGGGAACATGCTGGCGAAACTACGAACGACGCAACCGAAGTGTGAGTCCGCCGCGCCGGACACACGATGACCTGCGTCAAGGTCATCGTGGACACGGACCGCGCGGCGATCGACTCGGGTATCCACCGTCACAACTTTGAATTTACTTCCATTACACAACCGGTAGGAGCGAAATCTAGATTATTTACCTATCCGTTAGCCCGACGCGGCCGTCAATATTTGCTGGGCGGCCAGCGCGGGAGTCAGTTCCCCCGCCTTGACCTTTCGCTCCACGTCGGCGCGGATCTTGCGCACCGCCGGGCTGGACAACAGCCGGTCCAGCACCGTGTCGCGCACCATCTGCCAGGTCCAGTCGACCAGCTGCTCCCGGCGGCGCGCCTCGAACTCCCCCGCCTCGCTGAGCACCTGGCGATGCCGTTCGATGGTGTCCCACAGTTCCTCGAGGCCGGTCCCCTCGGCCGCGCTCATCGTGAGAACGGGCGGCCGCCAGAGCGTTTCACGCGGGTGGATCAGCCTGATCGCCCCGGACAGCTCGCGCGCCGCCGACCGGGCCTCGGCGAGGTGATCGCCGTCGGCCTTGTTCACCACGACGATGTCGGCCAGCTCCAGCACACCCTTCTTGATGCCCTGCAGCTGGTCGCCCCCACGCGCCAGGGTCAGCAGCACGAAGGTGTCGACCATGTTGGCCACCGTCACCTCGGACTGACCGACCCCGACGGTCTCGATCAGGATCACGTCGTAGCCGGCGGCCTCGAGCAGCACCGCCGTTTCGCGGGTGGCCTTGGCCACCCCACCCAGGGTGCCCGAGGTGGGCGAGGGCCGAATGTATGCATCCGGATGCATTGCCAGGCGCGCCATCCGGGTCTTGTCGCCCAGGATCGAGCCGCCGGTCCGCGTCGATGACGGATCGACGGCCAGCACCGCCACCCGGTGGCCCAGCTCGATCAGGTGCATGCCGAGCGCCTCGATGCTGGTGGACTTGCCCACCCCGGGGATCCCGGTAATGCCGACGCGATAGGCGTTGCCCGAGTCCGGCGTCAGCTCCAGCAGCAGCTGCTGCGCCTTTTCGCGGTGGTCGGCGCGGGTGGACTCCAGCAGCGTGATGGCCCGCGGCAAGGCCGCGCGGTCGCCGTTGCGGACCGCCTCGGCCAGCTCCGAGCTCATTTCCAGTTCTCCTGGCCCGCGAGCGTAAGCACACTGCGGATTCGGCCGGGATTTTTCGCGGCGTGCTTACGCTCGCGGAAGAGATCGTCAGCCATTTAGCCGATGTCGTAACCCAGCCGCTCGGCGAGCTTGTGCAGCAAGCCGATTGCGGCGTCGGCGATCACCGTCCCGGGCGGGAAGATGGCGGCGGCCCCGGCCTCGTAGAGCTCGTCGAAGTCACCCGGCGGGATGACGCCGCCCACCACGATCATGATGTCGGGCCGCCCCACCTCGGCCATCGCCTCGCGCAGCGCCGGCACCAGCGTCAGGTGACCGGCCGCCAGCGAGGACACCCCGACCACGTGCACGTCGTTGTCGGCGGCCTGGCGGGCCACCTCCTCGGGCGTGGAGAACAAAGATCCGACGTCGACGTCGAATCCGATGTCCGCGAACGCCGTCGCGATCACCTTCTGGCCGCGGTCGTGGCCGTCCTGGCCCATCTTGGCCACCAGGATCCTGGGGCGGCGACCGTCGGCTTCCGCGAACTTCTCGACGAGTTCGGTCGCGGTTGCCATGTTCGTGGCCTTTCCAGCTTCGTCGCGGTAGACCCCGGCGATAGTACGGATCTCCGCCTGGTGGCGGCCATACACCTTCTCCAGCGCGTCGGAGATCTCGCCGACGGTGGCCTTGTGCCGGGCCGCGTCGATGGCCAGCGCCAGCAGGTTGTTGCCCAACCCGTCTCGGTCCCCCTTACCGGCTGCGCCGGAATGGGCGGCCGCGGCGCGCGACAGTTCCGCGAGCGCCGCGTCGACGGCCCTCTGGTCCCGATTCGCCCGCAGCTCTTGCAATTTGGCCAGTTGCTCGGCCCGCACCCGGCTGTTCTCGACCTTGAGGACCTCGACCTCCTGATCCTCTTCGACCTGGTACTTGTTGACCCCGATCACCGGCTGGATGCCGGAGTCGATGCGGGCCTGGGTGCGCGCGGCCGCCTCCTCGATGCGCAGCTTGGGGATGCCGTCGCTGATGGCCTGGGCCATGCCGCCGTGCTCGGTGACCTCGGCGATGTGGGCGCGGGCCTTCTGCGCGAGTTGATGCGTCAGCCATTCGACGTAGTACGAGCCCGCCCACGGGTCGATGGGCCGCGTGGTGCCCGACTCCTGCTGCAGCACCAGCTGGGTGTTGCGGGCGATGCGCGCCGAGAAGTCGGTGGGCAGCGCCAGCGCCTCGTCGAGCGCGTTGGTGTGCAGCGACTGGGTGTGACCCTGCGTGGCGGCCATCGCCTCGATGCAGGTGCGGGCGACGTTGTTGAAGGCGTCCTGCGCGGTCAGCGACCAGCCGGAGGTCTGCGAATGTGTGCGCAGCGACAGCGATTTGGCGTTCTTCGGGTTGAACTGGGACACCAGCTCGCTCCACAACAGCCGGCCCGCCCGCAGCTTGGCGACCTCCATGAAGAAGTTCATCCCGATGCCCCAGAAGAAGGACAGCCGGGGCGCGAACTTGTCGATGTCCAGCTCGGCGTCCAGGCCGGCCTTGATGTAGTCGACCCCGTCGGCCAGCGTGTAGGCCAGCTCCAAATCGGCTGTGGCACCGGCCTCCTGGATGTGGTAGCCGGAGATCGAGATGGAGTTGAACTTCGGCATCTTCGCGCTGGTGTAGGCGAAGATGTCGGAGATGATGCGCATCGACGGCTTGGGCGGATAGATGTAGGTGTTGCGCACCATGAACTCTTTGAGGATGTCGTTCTGGATGGTGCCGGCCAGCTTCTCCGGCGGCACCCCCTGCTCCTCGGCGGCCACCACATACAGCGCCAGGATCGGCAGCACCGCGCCGTTCATGGTCATCGACACCGACACCGTCGACAGGTCGATGCCGTCGAACAGCTGGCGCATGTCGAGGATGGAATCGATTGCCACACCGGCCATTCCGACGTCACCCTGCACGCGCGGATGGTCGGAGTCGTACCCGCGGTGGGTGGCCAGGTCGAAGGCCACCGACAAGCCCTTCTGGCCGGCGGCCAGGTTGCGCCGGTAGAACGCGTTGGACTCCGCGGCGGTGGAGAAGCCGGCATACTGCCGAATCGTCCACGGCTGGTTGACATACATCGTCGGATAGGGCCCGCGCACGAACGGCGGCTCGCCCGGAAAACTGTGCAGCGGATACCCGTCGGCCTCCACGGCGGCGCGGTCGGCGCCGATGTAGACCGGTTTGACGTCGATGTCTTCCGGTGTCTGCCATTGCAGTTGGTCGGGTGTGTACAGATGCGCGGCCGCCGCCGCGGCCACGTGTTCTTTCACGGCGGCTTCGGTCGCCGCTGCGATCGCCCGCTCGCTGTGCAGCGGCACGTCGGCGAAGCTGCCGACAGCAGGTGCAGTGGTCGTCATCGTAACTACGCCCCCAGCCTTGTGAGCAGATCCGACAGAGTTTGCACCGCATTGATTTTCGCGGTCAGGAATTGGTCCGGTTGGTGCTCGGCGTCGGCCACGGCCTTGTCGGGCCCGGCCAGATAGACGCGCGCGATGCCGGCGTCCCGCGCCGCCCGCACGACGCCCGAGGCCTCGGCCTGGTAGCGCTTGTCGGTGCCGCAGATGACCGCCACCGTCGGCGACCCGGCATCGGTCACCGCCGAGCCGACACCGTCGGCGTCGACCGTTCCCGGGTTGATCGCCTCGATACCGCCGGAAGCCAGCAGGTTCGAGGCGAACGTCGCGCGGATGTTGTTCTCGGCCAGCGGACCCAGCGGCAGCAACAGCACCTGCGGGCGCGATCCGGTGCGGGCCAGGTACGCGTCCGAGCGATCCCGCAACGCCTCGAACTCCGCCGCGTAACGCACCAGCTTCCCGGCGGCGAGCGGCGAATACGTCGAATCGCTTTGCGGCAAAGGCGGTTCGGTGAGGTTGGGGAATTCGTTGACGCCGGTGATGGCCGTCCGGCGGTGCGCGATGTCGTCGCTGCGGCGAGCGGCGACCTCGGCGATCTGACCGGCGATGAAATCGCGGGCTTGCGTGAATCCGCCGTGGGCCTCGATGGCCTGGAAATGCTCCCAGGCCTGCTCGGCCAGGCGGCGGGTGAGGTCCTCTACGAACCAGGAGCCACCGGCCGGGTCCAGCACCCGGCCCACATGTGACTCTTCGAGCAGCAGCAGCTGCGTGTTGCGCGCGATGCGGCGGGCGAAACTCGTTGCCACGTCCGGGAATCCGCCGTCGATGGCCACATCGAACGGGAACACCAGCAGGGAGTCGGCGCCACCGACGCCGGCACCGAAGGCGGCCAGGGTGCAGCGCAGCATGTTCACCCACGGGTCGCGCTGGGTCATCATCGGCAGCGACGTCTCGGCGTGGACGACCGCCGCGCCGGCGTCCGGCTCGCCGACGACTTCGGCGACGCGCGCCCACAGGTTGCGGGCGGCGCGGAACTTGGCGATCGTGATGAACTGGTCGTCGTCGGCGGCGAATCGGAAGCTGAGCTGCCGCAACGCCTGGCCGATCGTCAGCCCCGATTCGGTGAGCACCCGTAGGTAACTCACCGCGGCCGCCACACTCGCGGCGACCTCCCACGTCGCGTTCGCGCCGAGGTTGTGAAAGGCGGGTCCGTCGACGGTGATCGCGCGCACCCCGGTGTGATCGGCGGCCCGCTTGGCCACCGCGACCACGTCCTCGATCTTCGGCGCGGGCCGCTCGCTGAGCGCCGCGCTCAGCGGGTCACCGCCCAGGTCGATCGACAGGGTGGCGCGCTGGTCGGGTTCGACCGCGTCCGCCAGCGCCAGCGCCACGTCGCCGGCCGCCACGTAGTCGGCGCCGGCCTCGAGGATCAGCGGCGCCATGCTCAGGTAGACGCCCTCGAGCGCCTCGCCCAGCTGGTCTGGCGCCACGCCCGACTCCCCGATCCGCAGCACCACGGCGCCGGCCCCGTTGCCGAGCGCGTCGAGCACCGCGGAGTTGACGTCCTTTGCCGCCACACCGGGCACCGGCGTCGCGGGGAACGCCTCGGCGACCTTCCAGCCGGACTTGACGTCGCGCAGCGCGTCGCCGCCGCGCACAAAGGGCCACTCGCCCGGCAGCGGCGGTTCCGGCAATTCGTCGAGCGCGGTGTAGAGCGCGCGGATCGCGATCCCGTCATACGTCGGGGTTTCCAGCAGCCGCTCGGGCGCGTCCCCCAACTGCTCGGGGTCCTTCCGGGTGCTTTTAGCCAGCACACCGGCGACCGCACTGCGCCAACGCCCGCGAACCTGTTCTAGGTCGGCGAGCTCGGGTACATCAATGGACACCGATTGCTCCCTTTTCCCAGCATTTGGGGCTACAACTCTGGGGATACCACTAGCTACTGAGGCTAATTGATGACCGCTCGTCGCTAAAAACCGCCAGGTGCGGCGCGCGGTCACGATTGCCGATGAAACACCAGCGTCGGGCAACGCCTTATTCACCCGCGCCCCGTACCCTAGGAAGCCGTGACGGGTTCCGCCACCAGCAAAATCACCGAAACGCTGCGCGATCTCGGCTGCGCCATCGGCGTCGCCGCGCGAAGCGTGTCCCGGTCGCGGATCGCCTGGACAGTGGTGGGCATCACAGCGCTGGTGGTGCTGGCGGCGTGGCTTCCGCTGCCCTCGCCGGTGCAGATGCGCGACTGGGCGCAGTCCGTCGGACCGTGGTTCCCCCTGGCGTTCTTGATCGCCCACATCGTCGTGACGGTGGTGCCCGTTCCGCGCACCGCGTTCACCCTGGCCGCCGGACTGCTGTTCGGACCACTGCTCGGCGTCGCCATCGCGGTGGTCGCCAGCACCGCGAGCGCGATGATCGCGCTGCTGCTGGTGCGCGCGGCCGGCTGGCGGCTGAACCGGCTGGCGCGTTACCGATCGATCGAAACGGTGGAAGAGCGCCTGCGGCAACGGGGCTGGCTGGCCATCTTGTCGCTGCGGCTGATTCCCGCGGTGCCGTTCTCGGCGCTCAACTACGCCGCGGGCGCGTCGAGCGTGCGGGTGCTGCCCTACGCGGTGGCGACCCTGGCCGGGTTGCTGCCCGGCACCACCGCCGTGGTCGTCTTGGGCGATGCGCTCGCCGGTCACATCAGCGCGCTGCTGTATCTGGTGTCGGCGATCACCAGCGCGCTGGGACTGGCCGGGCTGATCGTCGAGATCCGCCACTTCCGTCGGCACCACCGCCGTGCGCGCCGTCCGCTCGACGAGGAAGCCTCCCCCGAGCCGGCCGCCGTCAGCTGATCACCAACTTCGGTAAGACCGCCGCGCGGTGCGGCAAAGATCGATCTAATGGAGTGGTGTACGCGATGGAGGTCGCGAGCTGGGGGACGCCATACTCGCCGGCTCGTACTGTCGCGTTGCCCCTGAGCGCCCTGGTGTTGGCGGTACTCGCCATGCTGGGGTTCCTACCCGGTCCGGGCGAGCTGCGTAGCAAGCCGAAGAGGAGCCTGCTCGCCAGCTTGCGCGTGCACCCCCGCCGCGCCAGGATCCATACCTCATTGCTCACCCTCGCGGCGGTGTGCAGCGTCACCGCCCTGGTGTCGGCCGTCTGCCTGTACCCCAGGGCCAGCACGCCGGCGCAGCAGCCGGCGCCGCCGCCGCCCGTCCTGGCACCGATCGATCTGCCCGCCGCCAGTGCGGTGGGCCCCGGGGCGGGAATCTACGTCGCCTACGCCGACGGCTCGGGTGGAATGGGTTGCACCGCAGGCTTTCTGGTGCACACCAGCGGCGGCGCGGCCGGGATTCTGACCGCCGGGCATTGCAACCGCCCCGGGCAACCCAGCAGGGTGACGATGAACCTGGGCGGCGTCCTGCCCTACGCGACGGTGGGCACCTTCCGCAAGACGGTCAACGAGGGGGTGCACAACGAGCAGCACGACATCGGCCTGATCGCGCTGGACGGCGACAACATTCCCCAGTCCTCGGCGATCGCCTCGTCGTTGGCGGTCACCGGCGTGGCCACCAACCTGCAGATCGGCCAGCAGTTGTGCAAATTCGGCATGGGCTCCGGTGCCGACGCCTGCGGGCAGATCGTGGAGATCACCGGCAGCAAGGTCGTATTCCTGGCGAGCGGTCAGTGCGGCGATTCGGGCGGCCCGGTGTATCACTACGAAAAGGACGGCACCGTCAGCGCCGTCGGCATCCTCATCCGCGGCGGCGACCCCTACACCCCCAAAGCCGGGTGCGCGGCCCGGGCCAAGTTCTCCGTCGCCGAATTGGTGCGGCCCTGGCTGGACACCTGGCATCTGACGGCGGTGACCGCGCCGGCTTCCCCGCGCTGACGGGCGCTGGCTAGCGCCCCGGGGCGCTGCATTCCCTTCATCTTCAGGTCCGCTTCAGGCTGACTTCCTACCGTCGCCTCATCGCCTCCGGCTCGCCGGCGCGGGGGCACGGTGACCGGTAAACGCGGTGCGAGCAGACCGATTTCGCGCCGACCGGGTGCAGGAACACGTCGACAGAGAGGATGGATGGACCCAGTGAAGATCAGAGAACTCATCGCCGGTTCGTTGCTCGCGGGCGCCCTTGGGGTCGCCGCGGCGGGTTTCGGCGCGGCCGTGGCGAGTGCGGATCCGCCCCCGCCGCCGCCAGGCCCGGGGCAACCGTGGGGGCCGGGGCCCGGTGGACCGGGCGGGCCGGGTGCGCCGGG
>NZ_LZLU01000167.1:0-62315 GCF_001673415.1 Mycobacterium sp. 1165196.3
AATTCATAAAGAACGAACCAGGTGTGCGACGACCGCTCGCCGATGCGGCAGTAGGCGATCGTTTCCTTCTCCCCGTCCAGGCCGGCGTCGGCGTAGAGCTTGGCCAGCTCCTCGTCGGACTTGAAGGTGCCGTCCTCGTTCGCGGCCTTGCTCCACGGCACGTTGATGGCGCCGGGAATGTGGCCGGGCCGCTGGCTTTGCTCCTGCGGCAGGTGCGCGGGCGCCAGGATCTTGCCGGAGAACTCGTCCGGGGAGCGCACGTCGACCAGGTTCTTGACGTTGATGGCCGCGATGACGTCGTCGCGGAACGCCCGGATGCTGTTGTCCGGCGCGGCGGCCGTGTACGACGTCGCCGGCCTGCTGACGGGCTCGTTGGTCAGCGCGCGACCGTCGAGCTCCCACTTCTTGCGGCCGCCGTCGAGCAGCTTGACCTTGTCGTGCCCGTACAGCTTGAAATACCAGTAGGCGTAGGCGGCGAACCAGTTGTTGTTGCCGCCGTAGAGGATCACCGTGTCGTCATTGGAGATGCCGCGCTCGCTGAGCAGCTTGGAGAACTGCTGGGCGTCGACGAAGTCGCGTTTGACCGGGTCCTGCAGATCGGAACGCCAGTCCAGCTTGATCGCGCCGGGGATGTGGCCGGCGTCGTAAGCGCTGGTGTCTTCGTCGACTTCGACGAAGACGACGCCTGAGGCGTCGAGATTGCTCTCAGCCCAGTCGGTGGAGACCAGGACGTCGGAGCGTGCCATGGAGTGGATCCTTTCAATCGCTTGTGTTACAGCAGGTCAGGTGGGACGCGCGGGGCGCCGGAGGCGGGCGACCAGCGGGTAGAGCTGGCAGCCCAGGCAGATGCCGAAGGCCGCGTTGAGGAACGCGGCGGCCAGAGCGGCCGCGGTGGCGATGACGCCGACCGGGACGGCGCCGGCGGCGAATCCGGCGACGCCCAGCACGGCGAAGATCAGGCCGACGAGTTGGGCGAACTTCAGCGGTGAGGTCGGTTCGCGGTCCTGCACCGGCCCCAGCCGGGGCGCGACGACGGAGGCGAAGATCCGGCCGTATGGATGCTTGCGCGGCCCCCCGACCGCGCCGATCGCGAAGATGACGGCCTGAACGGCCAGGATCACCGCCGCGGCCGCAGCGCTGGCCGCCGAGACGGCGAGCGCCAGTACCAGGACTGCGGTGGTGACCCAAGCGGCGAATCGTGGTCCGCGCACGTCGACCAGGTCGGGCTGCGCGGTGGTGTTGCTGCTCGGCAAGGTAGGAACTCCTCGATACCCCTATTGCTGACGGAAACGAATGGAGACGTGCCACGGTGTGTATCCCGGGCCGCTCCGAGTGCTACGCAGAACGCGGCTACTCAGCAGCAACAGCAACAACAACAGCCCGCGGTGCGGCACAGTTCAACTGCGCGACGCTGGATGAGCATGGGCTCGAGGCGGGCTGACACGTCGGTCAGCTTACCCAATGACACCGCGGTCAAGCCAACAGCGGTTTCAGCGCGGACCGCAGGTCCGCGGCGTTGGGCACTCCGGAGGTGCGGTAGCGCTGCCGGCCCTCAGCGTCGAAGATCAACGTCGTGGGCAGGGACAGGACCGAATAGCGGCGTGCGGTCTCGGGGTTTGCATCCAGGTCGATCTCGACGTGGGCCACGCCGTCCAGGTCGCCGCAGACCTGCTCCACGACCCGGCGGACCCGATCGCACGGCCCGCACCACGGCGCGCTGAAATGCACCACGGTCGGGTCGCTGCGGGATAGCCCCAGCGCCGCGATGTCGGCGTCGGCGTCGGCGTCCGGCTTGGCGTCGATTTCCCGGATGGTTCCGGAGCGACGGGTCAGCAACCAGCCGGTGAGGCTTGCCGCCGCGAGCACCGCGACGATCACGACAACTGCGGTCATGACTGTTTAAACCCCGCGAGGGTCACGGTTACTCCGCGGGTGATGCCCTCGATGATGACGTCGGATCCGCGGGCCCCCTCGGTGGTCGGCGCGACGCCGAAGGGCAGCCGCTGATCGGGCAGCCGGCCGCTGAACGCATGCAGCACCGCGTCCCGCTTGTCCGCCGGCACCGTCTGGTTGGCGGTGTCGGATCCGGTCAGCACGCCGGTCGGGGTGAAGACCAGCGTCGCCGGGTCGTCCGGGGCGATGGAGAGGTCGACTGAGACGCTGACGCGCCGATCGAAGCCCGCCGATTTGGGTGTCCCGGTGAACACCAGACCGTGGCTGTCGGAGATGCCCGACGCGGTGACGCCGCCGGTGGAGGTGTTGGTCTCCTTGGGCGGCGCCTCCACCATCAGGTCGCTGATGCCCATGAACCGGCCCAGGTGCGTCGAGTCGACGATGATGCGGCTCTCCAGCTTGCCCACCGCGAGCTTCGCGTCCGGGCCGATCAGCCACGACGCCTGCGCCAGGTCCACCGAGTACATCGTGGCTTCCAGCGTGGCCCGGCCGGTCATCGTGTGGTCGATGGCGTTGGCCTTGATCTCCACCTGGCTGTAGTTGCCGCGCATCGCCTGGGGAAGGAAGGGAAACGCCACGATGGCCACGAACGGGTCGGTGCCCAGCCTGGCCGCCTTGCGGACGCTGGACGACAGCCGGTATTCGGCGTAGATGCTGGTCCCGTAATCGACGCCGATCGCGCCGAGGGCGACTACCGCGACCAGGATCGCCGTCGCGGTCAGAGCAATCAGCACCTTGCGCACCCGCATATTGTGGCGCAACGCCCCCGAGCGGGTGGCCGGCGGACCGGTCGTGGCGGGGCTCACACTGGCCCATCTACCACGCGAAAAAAGCAGGTGACACGTTATCGTTAGATGACCTGGTAACTAACGCTTAATGGCGTTGTGAATTTGGGAGATGCCGTTCCCCCGAGCTGGAGGGGCTAGTTGGAGCTACTACTGCTGACCGCGGAGCTGCATCCCGACCCGGTCCTGCCGTCGTTGTCCCTGCTTCCGCACACCGTCCGGACGGCGCCGCCAGAGCCCTCTTCGTTGCTCGAGGCCGGGACCGCGGATGCGGTGATCGTCGACGCGCGCACGGACCTGTCGTCGGCGCGCGGGCTGTGCCGCTTGCTGAGCACGGCCGGCCGGTCGGTTCCGGTGCTGGCCGTGGTCACCGAGGGCGGGCTGGTGGCGGTCAGCTCCGATTGGGGTCTGGACGAGATCCTGCTGCCCACCACCGGGCCGGCCGAGGTCGACGCGCGGCTGCGGCTGGTGGTCGGCCGTCGCGGCGGGCTCGCGGACCAGGAGAGCGCCGGCAAGGTCAGCCTCGGCGAGTTGGTGATCGACGAAGGCACCTACACCGCCCGGCTGCGGGGCCGCCCGCTGGATCTGACCTACAAAGAATTCGAACTGCTCAAGTACCTGGCGCAGCATGCCGGGCGGGTGTTCACCCGCGCGCAGCTGCTGCACGAGGTGTGGGGCTACGACTTCTTCGGCGGCACCCGCACCGTCGATGTGCACGTGCGTCGCCTGCGGGCCAAACTCGGCCCCGAGTACGAGGCGCTGATCGGCACCGTGCGCAACGTGGGTTACAAGGCCGTCCGCCCGGCGCGCGGCCGCACGCCGGTCGCCGAGCCCGAGGACGCCGACGGCGCCGAATCCGAAGCCGAATCGCAGGACGTCCAAGATCCGCTGGTCGATCCGTTGCATACGCCGCAGTGACCTCGCCCGACTGGCGTCGCACGCTGACCGTCGAAGAGCAGCAGGGTGTGCGCGAACTCGTCAGCGCGGCAACGGAATACGACGGAGTTGCGCCCGTGGGCGAACAGGTGCTACGCGAGCTCGGGCATGACCGCACCGAGCATCTGCTGATCAGTGGATCCGCCGACGCGATCGTCGGCTATCTCAACCTGAGCCCGGCGCGCGACGGAGAAACCGGCATGGCCGAACTCGTGGTGCACCCGCAGGCGCGCCGGCGCGGTATCGGGTCCACGCTGGTGCGCGCGGCATTGGCCAAAACCGGTGCGGGCAACCGGTTCTGGGCGCATGGCACGCTGGAACCGGCCCGCGCGACCGCATCCGCGCTCGGCCTGACCCCGGTGCGGGAACTGATGCAGATGCGGCGCTCGTTGCGCGATCTGCCCGACACCGTGCCGGCGGTGCCCGGGGTGGAAATCCGCTCCTACGCGGGCCCCTCGGATGACGCCGAGCTGCTGCGGGTCAACAACGCCGCGTTCGCCTATCACCCCGAGCAGGGCGGCTGGACCGACGTCGAGCTGGCAGAGCGGCGCGACGAACCGTGGTTCGACCCGGCGGGCCTTTTTCTCGCGTTCGGCGACGCCCGAAGTGATCGGCCCGGCACGCTGCTGGGCTTCCACTGGACGAAGGTGCACCTCGATCGGCCCGGCCTGGGCGAGGTGTACGTCGTGGGCGTCGATCCGTCGGCACAGGGCCGCGGACTGGGCCAGGCGCTGACCTCCGTCGGCATCGAATGGCTGGCGCGGCGCCTGGCCGACACGGAAAGTTCAGCCGACCCCACCGTGATGCTGTACGTGGAGTCGGACAACGTCGCCGCGGTGCGCACGTATGAGCGCTTGGGCTTCACCACCCATAGCGTCGACACCGCATACGCGGCCGTACCGGCGGCCAACTGACCGCGGGTACGAGCGCCGACGGCCCGGATCGTTAATCTGGTCCTGGTTGCCCAGACGTTGCTGTGGCCGGCGTCGGCGCATAGTTTGGCCGTCGCCTGGCAACCTCACATAAGAATGGCCAGCGACACCCACGTGCGCCCGCAACGCATCAAGAAAGCGAGATCGGTGAGGCTCGACAGGCAGGGCAGGGCGCTGGCCGCCGTGGCGCTGGCGACGGCGCTCGGTGCCGGAGCGCTGACCGCCTGCGGTAGCGATGAGAACCGCCGCGGTGCCACCCCGCCCAGCGTCTCCGGCGTCACCGGAACGCCGCCGTGCGATGGAAAGAACAAGCTGACGGCGGAGGGCTCGACCGCCCAAGAGAACGCGATCACGGTGTTCAACCAGGTCTGGGGCCAGTACTGCCCGGGCAAGGCCCTGGCCTACAACCCGACCGGATCCGGTGCGGGCCGTGAGCAATTCATCGCCGGGCACGTCGACTTCGCGGGCGCGGATTCACCCTTGGTCGCCGACCAGATCGGCCCGGCCGCGAAACGCTGCGACGGGAATCCGGCGTGGGATCTGCCGCTGGTCTTCGGTCCGATCGGGATCGTCTACAACCTGCCCGGAAATCCGGGGCTGGTGATCAACAGTGACGCGCTGGCCAAGATCTTCACCGGCAGGATCACCAGCTGGAACGACCCGATCCTGGTGGCCCTCAATCCGGGCACGGCGCTGCCCGACACCAAGATCACGCCGATCTACCGGACCGACTCGTCGGGAACCACGGACAACGTTCAGAAGTATCTGACCGCGGCCGCGCCGCAGAGCTGGTCCAAAGGGGTCGGCACCGAATTCCAGGGCGGGGTCGGGGAGGGCGCCGCGAAGTCGGCCGGCGTCATCCAGGCGGTGCGGGCCACCCCGGGCGCCATCGGATACGTCGAGAAGGGCTTCGCCGACCAGGCCCGCATGCCCTACGCCAAAATCGCCACCCGCGGCGGCGTCATTCCGCTGACCAACGACACGGCGGGAAACGCCGTCAAGGCGGCCAAATTCCTCGCCGAGGGCCATGACCTGGTGCTCGACCTCAACGCCATGTACGGCTCCGAGGAGCCGGGTGTCTATCCGTTGCTGCTGGTCACCTACGAGATCGTCTGCTCGAAGGGCTACGACCCCCAGACCTCCGCGGCCATCAAATCGTTCCTCGCCATCGCCGCCGGTAGCGGACAGGGCGAACTGGCGAGGGCCGGGTACGTGCCGCTGCCCGATAAGGTCAGGGAACGACTGGTTACGGCGATCGATGCGCTGCAGTAGCCAAGTGGATCGGGTTTCGAGGAGCGACAGCAGGACTGTGACGGGATCACAGTGACGGGGTTTTCCGGGGTGAATCCCAATGACGCGGGTTCGGGTGCGGTCGTCGCCGCGCCGTTTCCGGAGTCGCAGGCGACGCCGATCAGCCCCTGGGGCGAGGGCCGGCCCCACGTGGGGGACCGGATTTTCCGCTGGCTGGCGCAGTCGTCGGGCGTGCTCATCATCGTGGTCATCGCCGCGATCGCGGCCTTTTTGCTCGGGCGCGCGATACCGGCGCTGCACCGCAATCGGGAGAACTTCTTCAGCTACGGCGGCACCTGGTCCACCACGGACACCTCGGCGATGCACTTCGGCATCGCCAGCCTGGTGCCGGTCACGGTGTTCGTCTCGCTGTTCGCGTTGATCCTGGCCATGCCGGTCGCGCTGGGCGTGGCCATCTTCATCACGCAGTACGCGCCGCGGCGGGTCGCCACCCCGCTGGCCTACTCGGTCGACCTGCTGGCCGCGGTCCCGTCGATCATCTACGGCGCGTGGGGTCTGTACGTGTTGGCGCCGCAGCTGCGCCCCCTCGCCACCTGGCTCAATCGCTCGCTGGGTTGGTGTTTTCTGTTCGCCAACGGCAACGCGTCGCCGGCCGGTGGTGGCACCATCTTCACCGGCGGGATCGTCCTGGCGGTGATGATCCTGCCGATCATCACCGCGGTCACGCGCGAGGTGTTCGTCCAGACGCCGCAAGACCAGATCGAGGCCGCGCTGGCGCTCGGTGCCACCCGTTGGGAGGTGATCAAGACGGTCACGCTGCCGTTCGGGCGGTCGGGCTATGTCAGTGGCTCGATGCTGGGACTGGGCCGCGCCCTGGGTGAGACCGTGGCGCTGCTGATCATCCTGCGCGGCACCCAGTCGGCGTTCGGCTGGTCGCTGTTCGACGGCGGCTCCACCTTCGCGACCAAGATCGCCGGCGCGGCGGCCGAATTCGACGACCGATACAAGGCCGGCGCGTACATCGCCGCGGGCCTGACCCTATTCGTGCTCACCTTCGTGGTCGACGCCCTGGCGCGGGGCACCGTCGCCGGGGCGGCGCGAAAGGGGGCGCAATGACCTCGATGTTGGACCGCCCGCTCAAACCGCGGACCTTCTCGCCGGTCAGCCGGCGCCGCCGTATCGCGAATACCATTGCGACGCTTCTGGTTTCACTGTCGCTGCTGGTGGCCGTGACCCCGCTGGTGATGGTGTTGTGGTCGGTGGTCGCCAAGGGGCTCAAGACCATTGCGTCGACCACGTGGTGGTCGCACTCGCAAGCGGGGATGACGGCATTCGTCTCCGGTGGCGGCGCCTACCACGCGCTGGTCGGCACCGTGCTGCAGGGATTGATCTGCGCCGCCATCTCAGTCCCGATCGGGTTGATGGTCGCGATCTATCTCGTCGAGTACGGCGGCGGGACCCCGCTGGGAAGATTGGCCTCGTTCATGGTGGACATCCTCAGCGGTGTGCCGTCAATCGTTGCCGCGCTGTTCATCTACGCGTTGTGCGTGGCGACACTGGGGATGTCGCGGTCGGAGTTCGCGGTGTCGCTGGCGCTGGTCTTGCTGATGCTCCCGGTGATCGTGCGCGCCACCGAGGAGATGCTGCGGATCGTACCGGTGGATCTCCGCGAGGCCAGTTACGCGCTGGGCATCACCAAGTGGAAAACCATTGCCCGGGTGGTCATCCCCACCGGGCTGTCGGGCATCGTCACCGGGATACTGCTGGCGATGGCCAGGGTGATGGGGGAGACGGCGCCGCTGCTTATCCTCGTGGGGTACGCGCAGTCGATGAACTTCGACATATTCAGCGGGTTCATGGGGACATTGCCCGGCATGATGTTCAACCAGACGTCGGCCGGTGCGGGCCTGAACCCCATCCCCACGGATCGGTTGTGGGGCGCCGCATTAACCCTCATCCTGGTGATCGCCATCATCAATATCGCGGCCCGAGTGATAGCGAAATTCCTGGGCGCCAGGAAGTCATAGGCAGGAGCACTAAGTGGCCAAACGGTTGGACCTCAAGGGCGTCAACATCTATTACGGATCGTTTCACGCGGTCTCGGATGTGACGCTGTCGGTTCTGCCCCGCAGCGTGACCGCGTTCATCGGGCCCTCGGGGTGCGGCAAGACGACGGTGTTGCGCACGCTCAACCGCATGCACGAGGTGGTGCCCGGTGGACGGGTCGAGGGCAGCGTGCTGCTCGACGACGAAGACATCTACGGCGCCGGCGTCGACCCGGTCGGCGTACGCCGGGCCATCGGGATGGTGTTCCAGCGGCCAAACCCGTTCCCCGCTATGTCGATTCGCGACAACGTGGTCGCCGGCCTGCGGCTGCAGGGGGTCCGCAACCGCAAGGTGCTCGATGAGACGGCCGAGTATTCGCTACGCGGGGCGAACCTGTGGGACGAGGTCAAGAACCGGTTGGACAGGCCAGGAGGAGGACTGTCGGGCGGGCAGCAGCAGCGCCTGTGCATCGCGCGGGCCATCGCCGTGCAACCCGACGTGCTGCTGATGGACGAGCCGTGTTCGGCGCTGGACCCCATCTCGACGATGGCCATCGAAGAGCTGATCAGCGAACTGAAGCAGGACTACACCATCGTCATCGTCACCCACAACATGCAGCAGGCGGCGCGGGTCAGTGACTACACGGCGTTCTTCAACCTGGAAGCGGTCGGAAAACCGGGGCGGCTGATCGAAGTCGACGACACCGAGAAGATCTTCTCCAACCCGAGCCAGAAGGCCACCGAGGACTACATCTCGGGCCGCTTCGGCTAGCCCGATCGTTACTGCGACGCGGATTTCGCTTCTTCCTCGGGCAGCCTGCCGGTCGCCTGGAAGATGACCCGCCGGGCCACCTCGACGGCGTGGTCGGCGAAGCGCTCGTAGAACCTGCCCAGCAGCGTCACGTCGACGGCCGCGGCGACGCCGTGTTTCCATTCACGGTCCATCAGCACCGAGAACAGGTGCCGGTGCAGATCGTCCATGGCGTCGTCTTCTTCGCGGATCCGGGCGGCCTTCTCCGGGTCGCGGGACAACACCACCTCCTGGGCGCTGTTGCCCAATTCGACTGCGATGCTGCCCATTTCGGCGAAGTAGCCGTTGACCTCCTCGGGCAGGGCGTGCTGGGGATGGCGACGACGGGCGATCTTGGCGACGTGCAGCGCCAGCGCGCCCATCCGGTCGATGTCCGCCACCATCTGAATGGCACTCACGATGGCCCTCAGGTCACCGGCGACCGGTGCCTGTAATGCCAGGAGTACGAAGGCGCTTTCCTCGGCGCGCGCGCTGAGCGCGGCGATGGCTTCGTGATCGGAGATGACTTGTTCGGCTAGCACCAAGTCGGCCTGCAGCAGAGCCTGGGTGGCCCGCTCCATGGCGATTCCTGCCAAGCCGCACATCTCGCCGAGGCGCTCGGATAACTCCGAGAGTTGCTCGTGGTAGGCGGTCCGCATATCAACAAGGGTACGGTCTGTCCGCCCGAAACGGGCAGCGCAGCGCCGTCAAAAGCGGTTACTCGCAGGTGGTGTCGGCCGCGTTGGTGACGGTCAGGTCCTCGGGCAGCTTGGCCGGAGCATTGCTCGAGCCGCGTTCGATTTGCAGATTCATCGACGAGCCGCTGGGCGACGGAGTGCTGACCGACTTGAAGTCGGGGCCCAGCACCACCTGCACCACCTGCCCGTAGCCGGAGACCCGCTGCACCTTCGCGTTGGTCAACGAGGACGCGACGGTGGCGGCGGCCTCCTCGTTGCCGGGCGAGAACAGCACCGTCGTCGCGCTCACCGAACTCGGGTAATCGTCGGGTGACATCACGTTGAAGCCGTCCCGCTTGAGCTGGGTGGTCGCGGTGGCGGCCAGACCGCTCTGCGTGGTCGCGTTGGACACCCGCACCGTCACGCCGCTGGGCGAGGTCGTGGTGATCAGCTCGTGTTGGGCCTCGGGCGCCGGCGCCGGCGACTTCTTGGTGGTGGGCGCCTTCGAGGGCCCCGTCGTCGGGGAGGCGCTCAAATTCTGTGCGTTCTGGTCGTTTTCTTCGGGCAGCGGATCATCGTTGATGATGGCATCGAACAGTGCCCGCATGTCGGCGATCCGCGGCGGCTCGTCGCCGTTCTGGTCGGTGACACCGGTCGGGACGGTGACGAAGGTGACGTGCCCGGCCGCGATGCCCTGCAGCGACTGCCCCAGTTGGACCAGGTCCTTGGACTGGACGTTGTCGACGACGGTGTTGCCGATGATCATGTTGACCACGTTGTTGAGCTTGTTGAGGTCGAGCAGGGTGTCCGCGGAGATCAGCGACCGCAGCAGCGACGACACGAACAGTTGCTGGCGTTTGATGCGGCCATAGTCGCCGTTGACTTCGGTGGTGACCTGGCGGGCGCGCACGTAGTTCAACGCGGTCGAACCGTCGAGAACCTGCCGGCCACCGTGTTCGAGGACGGTGCCGAGCTCGTAGTCGTGCAGCGGGGTGCTCGAGCAGACCTCGACGCCGCCCAGGGCATCGACCATTTTCGCGAAACCGGCGAAATCGACGGCGATGAAGTGGTTGATGCTCAAGCCGGACAGTTTCTGGATCTCCTTGACCAGGCACTTGGGGCCGCCGAAGGCGAAGGCGGAGTTCAGTTTGGTCTCGGTGTAGATCGTCTTCGGCCCGTAGGTCTTGGTCTTCGGGTCGTAGAGGGGGCCGTACTTGCCGGTGTCGGGATTCCACGCCTCGCACTGCATCGGGGTGATGGCCAGGTCGCGGGGGAACGACACGGCCACCACGCGTTTCCGGTTGGCCGGAATGTTGACCAGCATCACCGAGTCCGACCGTTCTCCGTCAGCGTCGTCGGTGGTGCCGGCGCCCATGTTGCCGTTGTCACCCGTGCGGGAGTCGAGGCCGACGATCAAGAAGTCCTCGTCGCCGTACTGGCCGCCCGGGTCGCGGATGTCGCTGGAGTTCCGGTCGAGCGCGGCGACGTTGTTGAGCCGGGCGTTCTTCGACGCGCTCCATTGCCACGCCCCACCGGTCATGGCCAGCACCAGCACGGCGGCCAGGGCCGCCGTCGACCGCGCCGCCAGCAACAGCGGACGGCGCCGCCGCCTGGGCTCCGCGGTCTCGATGAATTCTGGGGCGTCGCTGTCGTCCGCGTCGTCGTCGTTGGGATAGTCGGCGGCCTCGAGGGCTCGAAGCTCGGCGACCGCGTCCAGGGAGTAGGCCAGGTCGTCGATCACCTGCGTTGTCTGCAGCTCGATCGGCAGGCCCGGCTGGTCCCCGCTCGGCTCGGGCTCCGGATCCTCGGGAGCGGCGCGGTGGTGAACGGGCCGGTCGGGGGCGCCGATCTTGGCGATCAGGTCCGCGACGCTGACGCCGCCCCCGGCGTGAGATCCACCCCCGTCGGTGTCGTCCACGGGCGCCTCGACGGGCTCGATGCCGGTGTCGGGCTGCCACCGGTGCAGGCTGTCGTCGGCCGGTGGTTGGAAGAATCGCTCCCAGGGCGCGGCGCCCAACGGCGCCGGGTCCGGCGCGATCGGGCGGGCGTGCGCCCCGCCCGGGCCATGCCGACCATTACGAGTGGCGTCGTTCTCGGCGTCACTCATGTCCTACCGGCCTCCGAAGCTCTGATGCAGACGTCAGCGTGTGCGTGCGTAGTGTCAGCGCAGCGCCGCGTTGTGAGCGCTGCTGCTGGTGCCAACCATTTTTTGCCGCCCTCGTGCAGTGGCACGAACCCATCCGCTACCCGAGCGCATGCAACAAAGCCCACATGCTACTGAGTTATCGGTCCGGACGCGATCTCGAGTCGGTCGATTCAGCCCCCGGAGTGCATGACGTCGGCGCCCGCCGGGACCGTGCAGTCGTCCGGGTCGGTCAGCCACCCTTCCGGCAGCACTACCCGCGCCGGTGAGCCCTGCCGGCCGCGCGGGCCCGTCGCCTCGTCCGGGAACGGCACCGTGCCGTCCAGCCGGTCGAGCAGACGGTCCAGCTCGTCGAGCGTCTTGACCATCGCTAGCGCCCGGCGCAGCTCGGAGCCGGCCGGGAAGCCGTGTAAATACCAGCCGATGTGCTTGCGGATGTCGCGCATGCCCTTGTCCTCGCCGAAGTGCGCGGCCAGCAGCTGCCCGTGCCGTCGCACGATGTCGGCGACCTCGCCCAGCGTGGGCGGCGTGGGCGGCGCGCTGCCGGTGAAGGCGGCCGACAGCTCGGCGAAAAGCCACGGCCGGCCCAGGCAGCCGCGGCCGATGACGACGCCGTCGCAGCCGGTGCTGGCCATCATCGTCAGCGCGTCGCTGGCGTCATAAATGTCGCCGTTGCCGAGCACCGGGATCGTCTGCACATGCTGTTTGAGCCGGGCGATCTCGTCCCAGTCGGCGGTCCCGGAGTAACGCTGCGCCGCCGTGCGGGCATGCAGCGCGACGGCGGCCGCCCCTTCGGCTTCCGCGATGCGGCCGGCATCGAGGTGCGTGTGGTGCTCATCGTCGATGCCGATGCGGAACTTGACGGTCACCGGTATGTCGGTGCCCTCGGTGCCGCGCACCGCCGCGGCGACGATCTGGCCGAACAGTCGCCGCTTGTACGGCAGCGCCGATCCGCCGCCGCGCTTGGTCACCTTGGGCACCGGGCAGCCGAAATTCATGTCGATGTGATCGGCCAAGCCCTCGTCGGCGATCATCTTGGCGGCGGCGTAGGTGGTGGCGGGGTCGACGGTGTAGAGCTGCAGCGACCGCGGCGACTCGTCGGGGGCGAACGTGGTCATGTGCAGCGTGGCGGGATGACGCTCCACAAGCGCACGCGCCGTGACCATTTCGCAGACGTAGAGCCCGCTGACGGTGCCGACCTTGGCAAGCTCTAGTTCGCGACACAGCGTCCGGAAAGCGACGTTGGTCACGCCCGCCATCGGAGCCAGAACCACCGGGCTGGCGAGCGCGATGGATCCGATGCGCACCGCTTGGTTACCGCCGGCTCATGGTCAGCGTGCCCGCGGTCTTGTGCAGCTCGAACGCGGTGGTCCGCTTGCCCGTGCGGGCTTCCCGCTCGAGCTGACGTTGCTTGGAAATCTCGAACTTCTCGCAGGTCGCCTCGAGTTCCTTGATCAGCAGCGCGAGATCGTCGCGCATGGCGGCCGCCTCGCCGGTGAAGTCCTCGCGCTCGAAGATGCGCCATTTCTTCAGCACCGGCATGACCACGTCGTCGAGGTGGATGCGCGGGTCGTACACGCCGCCGACGGCGATGGCGACGGCCTTGCGGCGGAACTCGGGCACCTGGTAGCCGGGCATCTGGAAGTTGCGCAGCACCTTGTGCAGCGACCTCATCGCCTGGTTGGGCGCGGCGGCGAACCCGGCGTCGCTGACGTCCCGGTAGAAGATCATGTGCAGGTTCTCGTCGGCCGAGATCTTGGCCAGCAACTGATCGGCGATGGTCTCGTTGCAGGCCCTGCCCGTGTTGCGGTGCGAGATCCGGGTGGCCAGCTCCTGGAACGTCACGTAGATGACCGAGTCGAAGAGGCTCTCGGCAAACAGATCGGCGCGAACCTGGTGGTTCTGGCCGGGGCTGAAGCCGCGGTTCACCACCTCGATGCGCAGCTTCTCCAGTTCGACGGGGTCGACCGCGCGGGTCACCACCAGGTAGTCGCGCAGCGCGATGCCGTGCCGGTTCTCCTCGGCGGTCCAGCGGTTGACCCACTGGCCCCACGCGTTGTCCAGGCCGAAGTTCATCGCGATCTCGCGGTGATAGGACGGCAGGTTGTCTTCGGTCATCAGGTTCTGCACCATCGCGATCTGGGCGACGTCTGACAACTTCGACTGACCGGGCTCCCAATCCTGCCCACCGAGCGCGTAGTAGTTCTTACCGTCCGACCACGGGATGTAGTCGTGCGGGTTCCAGTTCTTGTGCATGCTCTCGTGCCGGTTCAGGTATTTCTCGACGAACGGCTCGAGCTCGTGCAGCAGCTGTAGGTTTGTCAGCTCCGCTGACATAGGGCCTCCAGTTATCTGTGTCGATGGGTAGCAGTCAATATATCTGTGTACTTCAGTAGCATCAAGTTCCTCGTCCGGCGCGCCAGGTGACGTTTTGATGCCGGTTTCGAGGGTCCGGTTCGGTAGGTCTAGTTGTACGGCTTGCCGATGCGGCGGAATTGAAAACGCGTCACTGCGACTTGCCGAGCTCGTTGGCCGGGACGTAGGGCGCGGCGCTGATATAGAGCATGTTGATGCAGTAATCGATGAACTGCGTGCGGCTGGCACCCAGCTGCCCATGCAGGTAGGCGGTGAACAGGCTCGACAGCCCGCCCACCAGGCTGGTCGCGATCATCTTCTGCAGCACGGCGTCGCCGATGCGGGACAGCTTGCGCTGCAGCAGGTCGATGAAATTGGGCATCCACTCGGCCCCGGAGCGGGTGAGCACCGGCTCGACCGCCGGCGCCAGCAACAGCACGCGTCCGCGGACCGGGTCGTCGACCATCAGCTCGACGAATCGCTCGACGGCCTCGCGCGGGGTCGTCGCCGAGGTCAGTGTGTCCATCGCGCGCCTGCACACATCGTCGTAGACCGCGCGCACGAATTCGTCACGGTCGGCGAAGCTTTCGTAGAAGTAGCGCTCAGTCAGCGCGGCCGCGCGGCAAACCGCGCGCACGGTCAGCGCCGGCCCACCGGGGCTGCCCAGCAACTGCACCCCGGCGCTGATGAGGTTGTCGCGGCGAAGCGCGAGACGGCTCTCCAAGGGGACGCCGGTCCAGCGTCCCCGTCGTTGACCCGTCTGCACATCGCTCCTAAGCTCTAAATTGACAACGGTTGTAGTCAGATTTTCACGATACCTACAGGGATCCAATAGTGACTCAAGATACGTCCGCATCGCGCCCTCTGACCAGCGACGAAGCGCGCAGCGACGGGACCGGTACCGCTGAGCAGTCGGTTTCGAGCGACTCGCCCGACGGCGTCGGCGGGGGCTGCCCGGTATCGCCGGCGGGATACGACGCGCCACCCGCACCGCTGGGACCCGATTCGCTGACCTGGCGGTACTTCGGTGACTGGCGGGGCATGCTGCAGGGACCCTGGGCGGGATCGATGCAGAACATGCACCCGCAACTGGGCGCGGCGGTCATCGACCACTCCACCTTCTTTCGCGAGCGCTGGCCGCGCCTGCTGCGCTCGCTCTATCCCATCGGGGGTGTCGTCTTCGACGGGGACCGCGCGCCGGTCACCGGCGCCGAGGTCCGCGACTATCACACCGACATCAAGGGGGTCGACGAACAGGGCCGGCGCTACCACGCGTTGAACCCCGACGTCTTCTATTGGGCGCACTCCACCTTCTTCATGGGCACCATTCACGTCGCCGAGCGATTCTGCGGCGGAATCACCGAGGAGCAGAAGCGCCAGCTGTTCGACGAACACGTCGAGTGGTACCGCATGTACGGCATGAGCATGCGGCCGGTGCCTAAGTCGTGGGAAGAGTTCCAGGTCTATTGGGACCACATGTGCCGCAACGTGCTGGAGAGCAACTGGGCGGCGCGGGCCGTGCTCGACCTGACCGAGTTGCCGAAACCCCCCTTCGCGCAATGGATTCCGGACGCGCTATGGGCGGCCCAGCGCAAACTGCTGGCGCCGTTTTTCGTCTGGGTGACGGTCGGCCTGTACGACCCGCCGGTGCGCGAGCTGATGGGCTACCGGTGGTCGGCCCGCGACGAATGGTTGCACCGGCGCTTCGGTGACCTCGTTCGCGGGGTGTTTGCCCTGGTGCCGAGCAGGTATCGCAAGCACCCACGGGCGCGCGCCGGTCTGGACCGCGCCAGCGGGCGGATCCCCCTCGATACGCCGCTGGTGCAGACGCCGGCGCGCAATCTGCCGCCCGAAGACGAGCGCAGCAACCCCAAGCACTACTGCCCGATGGTCTCCTGAGCCGCTTGGGCGACGGACGCGCTACGCGTGGGCGTGACCGTGGACCTCTTCCAGGCCCGCCTGGTGCACGTGCGCGTGGGTGTGTTCGGTCCCGTCGGCGTGAGCGTGTGAGTGTTCGTGCTCGACGTGCTCGTGCTCGTGGGTGGTGTGCGCGTGGGCGTGGGTGACGTCGCCGTGCTGGTGTTCGTGCGCGTGCGGCGCGTCGTGAGTGTGCTGTTCGCTCATCGCTGTTCCCTCCTTGGGTCAAATGCCTTGTGGCTGCTGCCCGCTCAGCGTGCGGCGCTGTGCCGCCGGTTCGGCGGACGGGACGGCTCGGCGACGGCCGTCAGTCCGCCGTCGCCGCGGTGGTGACCGGGGACGCCGGGGCCGGCGTGCTCGGCGTTGAACACCGCATCGATGACGAGTTGACGGACGTGGTCGTTTTCCAGGCTGTAAAAAATCGTCGTGCCCTCCCGGCGGGTGCGGACCAGGCGGGCCATCCGCAGCTTCGCGAGGTGCTGGGAAACCGACGGCGCCGGCTTGCCCACGTGCTCGGCGAGTTCGTTGACCGACATCTCGTGGTCGGTCAACGACCAGAGCACCTGCACGCGCGTGGCATCGGCGAGCATCCGGAAAACCTCGACGACCAGGCTGGCCTGGTCGTCCGGCAGCCGGCCTTTGCCATTATCTGCATGCATACGCAAATACTAGCGAAGCCCGGTCGGGCTGCCAAGGACACGGTTCAGCAGGACGGGACGACCGTCGCCCGCCGTCCGCCGTTGCGCTCGTTCCAGAACCGGTAGACCTCGACGGCGTCGTCGTTGGGCTCGTAGCGCATCGGCAGGCGGCGCCGGTCCCATTGCTTCGCGAATTCGTCGTAGAACGTGGACAATTCGAAATACTTGCGGTCGTCCACGTAGTACTGCTCGTAGGTCTCACGGGTGGTCAGGAAAACCACTTCTTTGGGTGAGCAGTAATACAGCGAGCCCAGGCACATCGGGCACGGATGGGCGAGCACGTAGATGGTGGCATCGACGAGGTGCTCGGTGCCCATCTTCATGCACGCCTCGCGGATGGCGAGGATTTCCGCATGCGCGGTGGGGTCGTTGGTCTGGGCCACCTTGTTGGCGCTCTCGGCGAGCACGTCGCCGTCCTGGACGATCACCGTCGCGAAGGGGCGGCCCCCGTCTGCCACGTTTCGGCGCGCCAGGTCGATCGTCCGCTGTGCGAAATCGGTCACGGGCCCTCCTGAAACGGGAGCAGATAACTCGCAGAGTAGCCCCGCACGGCGGAACCCGAGCTTGTGATACTAACTAGATTGTCTATCTTTTTCCGGACCCGGTTTCAAAGGGGGCACCATGGCGCGCGCCGAACGTGATCGATGGGATCTGGCGACCAGTGTCGGGGCGACGGCGACCATGGTGGCCGCCCAGCGGGCCCTGTCCTCGGACGCGAAGTTGATCGACGACCCCTACGCCGCGCCGCTGGTTCGGGCGGTCGGTATCGACGTCTATGTCCGGTTGGTGAACGGCGAAATCGCGCCCGGCGGCAACACGGAGTTCGATCCGCAGCGAATGGCGCGCGGGATGGCCTGCCGGACCCGGTTCTACGACCAATTCTTTCTGGACGCCACCCGCAGCGGCATCGGCCAGGTGGTGATCCTCGCGTCGGGGCTAGATTCCCGGGCCTACCGGCTGCCCTGGCCGACGGGCACCGTCGTCTACGAGGTCGACATGCCGGAGGTGATCGAGTTCAAGACCCTGACGCTGGGTGACCTGGGGGCCGAGCCGACGGCCGAGCGTCGCACCGTGGGCATCGACCTGCGCGACGACTGGGCCTCGGCCCTGCAGACGGCCGGATTCGATCCGCAGGCGCCCTCGGCATGGAGCGCCGAGGGTCTGGTGGTCTACCTGCCCGACGACGCCCAGGACGCGTTGTTCGACAACGTCACCGACCTGAGTGCCCCCGGCAGCCGCCTCGCCTTCGAATTCGTGCCTGACACTGCGGTTTTCGCGGACCCGCGGTGGCGCGCGCACCACGACCGGATGAGCGAACTCGGGTTCGAAATCGACTTCAACGATCTCGTGTACCACGGCCAGCGCAGCCACATCGTCGACCACCTGGGCCGGCGCGGCTGGCAGACCACGTCACAGACCATCGCGGAGTTGCATGCGGCCAACGGGTTTGTCTACGCCGACGACGACGTCGCCGCGGCCTTCGCCGATGTCACCTACAGCAGCGCGGTGCTCGGGCGATGATTACGGTGCGCGCAGCGGCACCGCGCGCAGTGTGGTGCCCCCACCAGGGCTCGAACCTGGGACCTGCGGATTAAAAGTCCGTAGCTCTACCAACTGAGCTATAGGGGCCGCGAAGATTCAGGATACTTGGACCGAAAACGAGGCTCGTTTGAGGATTGGGCACACCGTGACCTAAGCTGACGTGGCTCCCAACGAAACCACGTTGCGAGTACCCCGGAGTGATTCGGTTCTGGCCCCCATCGTCTAGTGGCCTAGGACGCCGCCCTTTCACGGCGGTAGCACGGGTTCGAATCCCGTTGGGGGTACGCGACGCGGTGACGCGGAGCAGCAGCAAGGCCCTGTGGCGCAGTTGGTTAGCGCGCCGCCCTGTCACGGCGGAGGTCGCGGGTTCGAGTCCCGTCAGGGTCGCCAAGCGCGGCGAGGCACTCGCTGCCTTCCGGCCAGGTAGCTCAGTCGGTACGAGCGTCCGCCTGAAAAGCGGAAGGTCGGCGGTTCGATCCCGCCCCTGGCCACCACGGATATGCGACTTCTCGATGTTGCGCGGCGTCAAACCACGTAGGGCGCAATCAGAGTGGTCGCGCCCAACACCACCAGCCCGATCAGGAACGCCACGATCGTGAACCCCATTACCTGACGGACATTCAGTTTCGCGATCGCGAGCAGCGGCAGCAACCAGAACGGCTGGATCATGTTCGCCACCCCCTCGCCGACGGCGACCGCCATGGACATCAGCCCGAGGTAGGCCGGCGAAGTCTGACCGACCGCCCGCGCCGAATCCACCGCGATCGGGCCCTGCACGGCCCAGTGCCCGCCGCCGGACGGCACGAACAGGCTGATGATCAGCGAGCCGATGAAGGTCAGGAACGGCAGCGTGTACTGCGTCGCGCCGCTCACCAGCCCGTGGGCCAGCAGCGTCTGCAGGGGCACGGCCTTGCCGCCGGCGTGCGCGGGCGCATACCCGAGCAGAGCAACCAGACCCCCGTAGAGCGGGTACTGCAGCAACAGCGGACCGGACACCTTGGCTGCGCCCGTGAAGGCCCGGATGAACCGGATCGGCGTGCGGTGCAGCAACGCACTGGTGATCGTGAACAACATGATCATCGACGAGATGTTCAGCGCAAAACCGCTGAGGCAGAAGTAGGCAACGCCCGCGGCGAACACGAGGACGTTGAGAATCCACTGGTTTTCCAGCCATTCGGCGAACGATCGCATGCCCTCGGCCTTGGCCTCGGACCGGGCCTCCGAGCCGCCCTCCTCCTCGAACACCGCGGGATCGGGCGCCAGGCGCTGCGTTGGCTGCATGCGCCAGATCGCAAGCGCGAGCAGCGCCAGCACGACGAGCACCGACAGCCAGCTGTAGGGCTCGAAGATCGTCAGCTTGAGCGGCACCGTGGCCCCAGTCATCTTGTGAATGACGTTGATTGGGCTGCCGTCGTCCGTGTTCGCCAGCGCGATCGACGACGACAGTCCCTGCGTCCAGACGATGAAGCCCATGAACGCCCCCGCGATGAGGTAGCCGAAATGTGTGTCGGTGCAGCGCTTCGCGACCTGGCGGGCGATCAGCGCGCCCGCGACCAGCCCGAGCCCCCAGTTCAGCAGCGACAGTGCGGCGCTCACGCCGAAACAGAGCAGGGCGCCCTGCACCTGGTTGCGCGGCTTGCTCGCGATGTGGACGATGGCCCGCTTCAGCACCGGCGCCTCGGCGAGCGTGTAGCCGGTCACCAGGATCAGGACCATCTGGAAGGCGAAGGTGAAGATGTTCTGCGATCCCCACACGCCGCCGTACCACGCCCTGAGCATGCCGCCCGCCGAGGCGCCCTTGACCAAGAGCGCCACCAGCGCGGCGACGATGACGGTGAGGATGACCGCGAACAGGTAGGGGTCGGGCATCAGCCGTTCGACGTATCGGACACAGAGCGCGGTGAAAGCCTGGATGACGCCGCGTCGTCCGGGTTCGGGTTCTTCTCCTGACGCCGTTGGCCGTTCGGCCTCGGGCGTCTCGGTCGCGGCCTTGGGTTCTTCGCTCGTCGTCATCGACCTGCCCTCGCGTTCTCTGGCCAGCTCGCGTTCGACCGCGCGCATTGGCTGATCGTAATGGCGGAACCGATGAGGTCTGAACCTGACGGCAGATGTCGTGGCTATGAACTGTCCGTGGCCACCACGTTGCGATCCGGGGCGACGGCGTGCCCGGGCCGCCGGCCGCCGGCGCCTGCGGCTACTTGAGCATGCTTCCGGCGTCGACGGTGACGGGAAGCCCTGTGATGTACCGTGATTCGTCGGATGCCAGGAACAGCACGGCGTTGCTGATGTCCACCGGCTCGACCCAGCCGACCGGCAGTACGTGCATGAACTGCGCGGCGACCTTGAGGTCGTCCGGGCCGGGGTTCTCCAGATCGGGCCGAAACAGCTTCATCGTCCCCTCGTTCATGAACATCGGCGTGTTCACGTTGGTCGGGTGAACGGAGTTCACCCGGATGAAGTGCTGGCCGAGTTCCACGGCGAAGGCTCGCATCAAGCCGACGACGCCGTGTTTTGCGGCGATGTAGTGGCCGGTGTGCGGGTAGGCCTTCAGGCCGCCGACCGAGCTGGTCAGAATGATCGACCCGCCCTTGCCCTGCGAAATCAGATGCGGCACACCAGTTTTGACGGTCTTCCAGACGCCGGAGAGGTTGACGTCGATCATGTCTCGCCAGTCGTCTTCACTGGTCTTGTCCAAAGTCTGTCCGCCGTTGCCGATTCCGGCGTTCGCGCAGATGATGTCCAGGCGGCCGAGCTGTTCGACTCCGCTGTCCACCACGGCCTTCAGGGCGTCGTAGTCGCGCACGTCGACCTCGGCGGTCACGATGCGCCGGTCGAGGCCCTTGATCAGGTCGGCGGTCTCGGCCAGGTCGTCGGGCGTCGAGGGTGGGATCTCGCTGCTGCTGCTGATCGGTGCGCAGATGTCGACGGCGATGATGTCGGCGCCCTCCTGCGCCAGCCGCACCGCGTGGCTGCGGCCCTGGCCCCGAGCGGCGCCGGTGATCAACGCGACCTTGCCCTCAACTCTTCCGCCCATGACTGCACCTCACTGATCCGGGAGCCCGGGACGACGTGGCCCGGCGCGTACCTGTCCGTCGACTTTCGATTTAGTCGATCGATCAGGAAGGGTGGCACCATTTGGCCGCAGTGTCAACACTCGCGGGTGCGACCGTGGGATCGGGTGTCACGCCACGGACGCGGTCGGTGCCGCTGTGGCGGAAGCGTCGGGCAGTCCTAGCGAGTCGGCGCCGCGGGCGCTTTGAGCAAGCGCATCCGGCGTTCGACGAAGGCGCGTAACTCGTCGTGGCCCTGGGTGACGCCGACGGCATTCTCATTGCACAGGCTGCGCGCCACCTGCGCGATCAGCATCGAAATCGCCACCGGGGGATATTCCTCGAGGTCGATCTGGTTGGCGCGCAGCACCATCGTCACAGCGGCCGTCTCGATGTCGCGGACCCGCTCGGCATAGGCCTTGAGTTCGGCGCCAATTGCCTTGCGGTGGTTGGCCAATGCCATGAACTCGGCGTTCAGCGTGGTGACCGCGGAGTCGCTGTTCATCACCCACAGCGCTCGCAGTGGGTCGTCCTCGGTCAGCAGGGCCCGCATGCGCGTCAGTGCGGTCTCGGCACCGGCGCGCAGCACCTCGACGAACAGATCGTCCATCGTCGGGAAGTAGTAGTAGACCAGCGCCTGCTTGACGCCGGCCTCCGCCGCCACCCGCCGCGACGTCGCCGCGGCATAGCCCTCCTCGCGCATGATTCGGGCCGTGGCCTCGATCAGCTTGCCGCGCGCCCCCGCGTCGGCCCCCCTCCTGTTTTGGCGACTCGCCGCCGGGTTGGGCGCGGCCGATTTGCTTGACCGGCCTGGTCGATCCGTGGTAGGCATACCGCATCCTAACAATTTGGTCGATCGATCAGTTTGGATGATCGCAAGCACGAGTCAATCGGGAGGCAGCGGCCGATGACGACCGCACACCTGCGTGTCCGGGTGGATTCCCGGCTCTGTGAGGCGCACGCCCTGTGTGTGGAGATCGCCCCCGAGGTTTTCGACCTCGGCGACGATGTCGCAACCTGCGAGGAGGAACCCGGTGAAGCGTTGCGCCACAGCGTCGAAGCCGCCGTGGCCGCCTGCCCGCGCCAGGCCATCAGCGTGGTCGCAGAGGACGCGTGACGCGCGGCTTTCTAGCCCGGAAAAGGAATCGAAATCATGACTGACCTCGCCGACGTCGATTACTTCACCGACGCCGACATCGCGCAAGATCCGTATGCCTACTGGGACTACCTGCGTGGCCAGGGGCCGGTGTTCCGCGAGCCCCACTACGGGGTCGTGGCCGTCACCGGGTACCAGGAGGTCCAGGCCGCCTTCAAAGACGTCGCCTCGTTCTCCGCCGTCAACGCGATCGGCGGCCCGTTCCCGCCGCTGCCGTTCACCCCGGAAGGCGACGACATCAGCGAGCTGATCGAAGCCCATCGCCACGAATTCCCCATCTTCGAGCACATGGTCGTCATGGACCCGCCCGAGCACGAGAAGGCGCGCTCCCTGCTCGGCCGGCTGCTCACCCCGCGCCGGCTGCAGGAAAATAAGGACTACATCTGGCAGTTGGCCGACCGGCAGTTCGACGAGTTCATCGCCAACGGCCAGTGCGAGTTCCTCGGCGAGTACGCCAAGCCGTTCGCGACGCTGGCGATCGCCGATCTGCTGGGCGTTCCCGACGAGGACCGTGCCGAGATTCGCCGCAATCTCGGGGCCGGTAACGCGCCGGGCGCCAGGGTGGGCGCGCTCGATCACGAACCCGTGGGCAGTAACCCGCTGCAGTACCTCGACGACCTGTTCAGTGCCTACATCGCCGACCGGCGAGAACGACCCCGCGAAGACGTGCTGACCGGCCTGGCGACCGCCACGTATCCCGACGGCTCGACCCCGCCGCTACTGGAGGTGGTGCGACCGGCCACCTTCCTGTTCGCGGCCGGCCAGGAGACCGTGACCAAGCTGCTGAGCGCGGCGGTACAGGTGCTCGGTGATCAGCCCGAGCTTCAGGCACGGCTGCGTGCGGATCGGAGCCTGATCGGCTCGTTCATCGAAGAGGCGTTGCGCATGCAGAGCCCGACCAAGGTCGACTTCCGGCTGGCCCGCAAGACCACCACCCTGGGCGGGGTGCACATCCCGGCCGGCACGGTCCTCATGCTGTGCCTGGGAGCGGCCAACCGTGATCCGCGAAAATTCGAGAATCCCAACGAGTTTCAGGTTGACCGGAAGAATGTCCGCGAGCACATCGCCTTCGGTCGCGGAATCCACACCTGCGCTGGCGCACCGCTTGCGCGGGTGGAAGGTCAGATCACCATCAACCGGCTCCTGGACCGCACCAGCGATTTCAGGATCAGCGAGGCCAAGCACGGGCTGCCCGCCAACCGGCAGTACCTCTACGAGTCGACGTTCTTGCTGCGCGGGCTCAAGGAACTGCACATCGAGTTCACCCGGGCCGACTGACGCTGGGTGTCGCCTACTAGCCGGAGGAACGTCCGCATTGTTGTAATGCGGCGCGCAGGATCGCGTCGGCGAGTATGAACGCGGGCTTGGCGCGGTCGGCACCCTCCACGGGCAGGTTTGCCGCGCGCCGCAGCACCATGAGGGCCAACCCGCTGTGCGTGGCGTAGGAGACGATCAGCAGGTTGGCGCACGCGTGCGCCCCCTGCACCGTCATCACGTGCTGGCGTTTGCCTTCCCACCCGGGCCAGTTGAAATCGGGCGGTCGCTGCAGCGATGACCAGTTCACGTTGATGGAGGTGACATCGCCGAGCAGAGGCGTCAGTACCGCAACGAGCTCGGGCAATTCATTGGTGATGCGATCCGCGCGCGGCCACCACGCGCCGTCGATATCCCGGCCGAGTTCGCGAGCCACCGAGAGCCGGATGGGAGTGGATTGGCGCCGGGTCCTGACCGCGAAGCTCATCGGAGATACCGCAGCCGGCAGATTGCGCACCTGGTCGCGGCGCCGCCGCGGGCCGCAACGGTCGCAAAATTGTCGTGTCGTGTCCTGGCCGGGCTTGCACAACCCATGGGCGGTTCCTTCGCGCTCGGCGTCGTCGGGCCACGGACGCAGACCGACGGAGGAATCACATTGCCCGTGGGGTGTCGCCCGCGGCGATCGTGCGGTAGACCACCGCTGACAACGAACGGCTCGATTTCGACGCTACGCCACCCTTGGCCCACCCGGACGATCGGGTGATCGGCGCCAGCGCGCAAGCACGACACGGCCTTGGCCGGCCAACTCTGGGGAATTCGCCCGGCGGATGACTTTGTCATTGCCGCTGGCACGAAATCCCTTGCGGTGCAAGGGATGAGAAAACAGTGCTGCCATCCGCCCCGGTAGGGCGGGATGACGGGTAGGCTGGTGGCAACTGCGAGGATGGGTTACATGGCAATAGAGAACTGGTGCGACGCGGTCGAGATCCACCCATCGCAGATCCGGGTCGGTGACGTTATCGGCACGCGGCGCCCCACCGAATTGCGGCTGACGGTCAAGATGATCAGTGCTCCGCAGAGTGGTCCGGGGCAGTGGACGTTTTTCAGCCGAGACGACAACGGTCAACAGCGGACCAGTACGTTCGGAGAAGGCGAATTGGTCCGCAGGTACGCCAAAGCATCTTGACGTCCACGCACCCCACCGCCGATCAGCGACGTTGAGTGGTGGAGCCGTCGGTGTCGGGCCGATCGGAAAACGTCGGGTGCTCCACCGGTTTTGCGGAGCTTTCGCCCGAGGCGACATGCTTCGGTGCCTCGGGGTGGGAAAACAGGTTCGACTGGTCCATGGGCTGTCCTTCCGAATGAAAAGTTCGGCCGATACGCACTGTTACTGGCGTCGGACGACGATCGAATCGCACGGCGACCTCATTCGTGGTTCGTTCGCGATTCGCGGTGACCGCAAGAACGCGGTTCCTCTCCACTGTACAGGCAGCGGGCGAGTACACGCCGTGTTCAGGTGAAATGCGGCCTGGGCGCCGCTTCCGCCGGTCGCGGGGTGCCATCTTCGGGGTCGATATGCAGATGAAATAGCAAGCGCCACAACTAGTTTCGAAATGGCGCAGGTTCGTGCTACCCTGGGCAGGCATGGGTGTGTTTGGTACATCCGCATTTGATGAGAGAAGTAAGTAAATGACACAGGGAACTGTGAAATGGTTCAACGGTGAAAAGGGCTTCGGCTTCATCACCCCTGACGACGGCACGAAGGATCTCTTCGTCCACTACTCCGAGATCCAGGGCAACGGCTACCGCTCACTCGACGAAAACCAGCGTGTTCAGTTCGAGGTGGAGCAAGGTGCCAAGGGACCCCAGGCGGTAGGAGTCAGCGCCGTCTGAAATTCACATACGTCACGGTGGGCTGGTGCGAATACCTTCGTACCAGCCCACTGCTTTTCTGACGTCTGGACGCCGGTAGCGACGACATCTGGCGCCTCACCCGATCCGGGCCGGCCGACCGGGATAATGACCGCATGCGTCTCACCTGGGTGCTGCGATCGACCATTGCGGTGTCGCTGGTCTGGGTGGGCGCCGCACTAACGCCACCGGCCTCGGGCGATCCCGATATCCCGCCGGTCGGCGACGCCGCGCGAGCGGCCGGTTTCGTGGACATCCGCAGCGTCGTTCCCGATGCGGTCCTCGATCTGCGCTACGCAACGACGAACAATTTCACCCACACGCAGTTGTATCCCTCCGACGCCAGATGCCTTGTGCACCAATCGATGGCGCCCGGCCTTGCCGCCGCGGCCGGCGCCCTGCGCCCGCAGGGCCACCTGCTGGTGTTCTGGGACTGCTATCGCCCGCACGAGGTTCAGGTCAAGATGTTCCACCTGGTTCCCAACCCCGCGTGGGTGGCACGCCCGGGTCCGTACGCGCACAGCCACGAGTCGGGGCGCTCGGTGGACGTGACGTTCACGACGGCTCAGCAGCCGTGCTCGTCCGGGCTGCATGCCGGCGGGCTCTGCCTGGCCGACATGGGCACCGACTTCGACGACTTCACCTCTCGGGCAACCGCTTTCAATACCCAAGGCATCAGTGCCGACGCGGTGGCGAACCGAGCCGCGCTACGGAACGCGATGAACTACGGCGGGTTGAAGGTGTATTCGGGGGAGTGGTGGCATTTCGACGGCCCGGGCGCCGGTGTCGACCAACCGATTCTCGACGTGCCCGTCGACTGATCTGTCTCAATAGATGAGACAGAAATACCATATTATGGGCGGTACGCGTAGTCTTCCAGGCGAGCCACGCAGGCAAGGAAGGCCACCATGGACGACGAACACCGAGCGGCCTACACGCACGGACACCACGAGTCGGTGCTGCGCTCCCACCAGCGACGCACCGCCGAGGACTCCGCGGCCTACCTGCTGGCGCACCTGAAACCGGGGCTGTCGGTGCTCGACGTTGGTTGCGGGCCCGGTACCATCACCGCCGACCTGGCCGCGCGGGTCGCGCCCGGTCCGGTCATTGCCGTCGATCAGGTCCCCGATGTGCTCGGCGTGGCCCGCGCCGAGGTCGAGCAACGGAAGCTGTCCAACGTCTCGTTCGGGACCGCCGACGTGCACAAGCTCGAATTTCCCAACGGCACTTTCGATGTCGTGCACGCGCATCAGGTGCTGCAGCACGTGGCCGATCCGGTGGCGGCGCTGCGAGAGATGCGACGGGTGTGCGCGCCGGGCGGCATCGTGGCGGCCCGGGATGCCGACTACTCGGGTTTCGTCTGGTATCCCGAGCTGCCGGCGCTCGACCTGTGGCGCGACCTCTACCAGCGCGTCGCGCGCGCCAACCGTGGCGAACCGGACGCGGGGCGGCGTCTGCTGTCGTGGGCGCAGCAGGCGGGATTCACCGACATCACGCCCACCGGCAGCCTGTGGTGCTATGCCACGCCCGCGACTCGCGACTGGTGGGGCGGAATGTGGGCCGACCGAATCCTGCACTCCACCGTGGCCCGCGACCTGGTACGCCTCGAGCTGGCCACCGGTGCGCAGCTCGAAGAGATCTCCGCCGCGTGGCGCGAATGGGCCGCCGCCCAAGACGGTTGGATCGCCATACCGCACGGCGAAATCCTTTGCCGCGCGTAGGACTCAGTCGAGGAACAGGTCCGGAATCGGTTGGTCGCCGCCGCCGTAGCGGGACAGGTCCGCGACTCCGGCGGAGTGCAGAACATCGGCGTCGATGTAGCAGTTGCCGGTGGCCTCCCGGCTGGGGCGAGAGACGATCTCGACGGCCGCGTCGGCCATGATCTCCGGGCTGCGCGACGACTCGGCCAGCTTGTCTCCGTCGGCCATATTCGCCACCGCGGCGGTGGCGATATAGGTCTGCGGCCAAAGGCAATTCACGCCGATCCCGGCGTCGCCGAATTCCGCAGCCCAGCCCAGCGACAGCAGCGTCATCCCGTACTTGGACAGCGTGTAAGCGGGGTGGGCCCCCAGCCAGCGCGGGTTCATGTTCACCGGCGGCGAGATGGTCAGCACGTGCGGGTTGGCCGATTTCTCCAGATGCGGCACGCACGCCTTGGTCAGCAGGAAGGTGCCCCGCAGGTTGATCTCCTGCATCAGGTCGTACTTCTTGGCCGGCAACGTGGCGGTCGGTTCCACCGCGATGGCGCTGGCGTTGTTGACACAGACGTCGACGCCGCCGAAGCGCTGCACCGCCGCATCCACCACCCGCTGCACGTCCTCTTCGCGGCGGACGTCGCCGACGACGGCCAGCGCCTTGCCGCCGGCGGCCTCGACCTCGGCGGCTGCCGTGTGAACGGTGCCGGGCAGGCGGGGATGCGGGGTGTCGGTCTTGGCGAGCAGCACCACGTTGGCGCCCTGCCGGGCCGCACCGATTCCGATCGCCAGCCCGATTCCGCGGCTGCCGCCGGAGATGACGACGGTGCGATCGACGAGCGAACCGTTGGGCATGGAGTCTCCTTTTACCTGGTCAACCGTATGGTATTGGCATTCTCTTTTTTTGCAAGTACGTTATTCACCGATGGATAATACGGCCCACACTCCGTCTGGTATCCCGCTGCAGCCCGTCTACGGGCCGGGGGACGTGCACGCGGAGCCTCCGCAGCCGGGGGAGTTCCCCTTCACCCGGGGTAACTTCGCGTCCGGCTACCGCGGCAAGCTCTGGACCTTCCGGCAGTACTCCGGCTTCGGCACCGCCGAGGAATCCAACCGCCGCTACCGCTACCTGCTGGAGCAGGGCGGGACGGGGCTGTCGGTGGCGCTCGACCTGCCCACCCAGTGCGGGTACGACTCCGACGACCCGGAGTTCGGCGAGGAGGTCGGCCGCGTCGGCGTCGCGGTGGACACCCTGGCCGACTTCGAGATCCTGTTCGACGGCATCCCGCTGGACAAGCTCAGCACGAGCATGACGATCAACGGAACCGCGGCGATCCTGCTGGCGTTCTACGTCGCCGCCGCCGAGAAGAAGGGAATCCCGCGGGCCAAGCTCACCGGCACCATCCAGAACGACATCCTCAAGGAGTACGCCTCGCGCGGTACCTGGATCTGGCCGCCGGAGCCGTCCCTGCGGCTGATCGCCGACACCATCGAGTTCTGCGCGGCCGAAGTTCCGCGGTTCAACGCGATTTCGGTGGCGGGGGCGCATTTCCGCGATGCCGGGGCCAACGCGGTGCAGGAGATGGCGTTCACCCTGGCCGACGGGGTGACCTATTGCGACACCGTGGTCGAGCGCGGCCGCATGACGATCGACCAGTTCGCGCCGCAGATCTCGTTCTTCTTCTACACCCACGGCGACTTCTTCGAGGAGATCGCCAAATACCGTGCGGGGCGGCGACGTTGGGCGACGATCGTGCAGGAGCGCTACGGGGCGAAAACGGCCAAGGCGGCGATGTTCCGCTTCGGTTGCGTCTGCGGCGGCGCCTCGCTGTACGCGCCGCAGGCCCACAACAACATCGTCCGGGTCGCCTACGAGGCGATGGCCGCGGTGCTGGGCGGTGTCCAGTCGATGTTCACCGCGGCCTGGGACGAACCGTTCGCACTACCCACCGAGGAAACCACGACCCTGGCGCTGCGCACCCAGCAGATCCTGGCGCACGAGACCGGGGTGGCCAGCGTCGCCGACCCGCTCGGCGGCTCCTACTTCGTCGAGGCGCTGACCGATGCCACCGAGGAGCGCATCATCGAGATCATGTCCGACCTCGAGCGGCACGGCGGGATGGTCCAGGCCATCGAGGACGGTTACCTGCAGGGCCTGATCGCCGACGAGGCGTTCAAGCTGCACCAGGACGTCGAAGCCGGCACCCGGCCGGTCGTCGGGGTCAACCGGTTCGTGACCGAGGAGCCCGAGCACGACGTGGTCACCTACGAACTCGACGCGGAGGGCCGCGACCTGCAACTCAAGCGGCTGTCCAAGGTCAAGGCCGAAAGGGATTCGGCCGCAGTGGAATCCACGTTGGCCGCGCTGTCGCGGTCGGCCGAGGGAGACGACAACCTGATGCACAAGCTGATCGATTGCGCCAACGCGTACTGCACGGTCGGGGAAATGGTGTCCGCGCTCAAGGCGGTCTGGGGCGAATTCCAGCAACCGGTGGTGTTTTAGATGACGGCCCGCATTCTCGTCGCCAAACCCGGCCTGGACGGGCACGACCGCGGCGCCAAGATCGTCGCCCGCACCCTGCGTGACGCCGGTTTCGAGGTCATCTACACCGGCATCCGGCAGCGCATCGAAGACATCGCGTCCATCGCCGTCCAGGAGGACGTCGCCGTCGTCGGCCTGAGCATCCTGTCGGGTGCGCACCTGGCGCTGACCGCCCGGACCATCGAAGCGCTGCGCGCCGCCGATGCGGCCGACATCGCCGTCGTCGTCGGCGGGACGATCCCGCACGCGGACGTACCCAAGCTGCTATCGGCCGGTGCGGCAGCGGTATTCCCCACCGGGACACCCCTGGAGAACCTGGTGCGCGAGATCCGCAAACTGACCGACACCCCCGAGCCAGCCCTGGAGGAACCGTGCGCGTCGGAGTAATGATCGGCGCCGAGCGTGGCGATATGGCCCGCAAGGTGGACAGGCTGGTCTCCGACATCGAATGGGCCGAATCCGCGGGCCTGGACACGGCGTGGATGCCGCAGGTACCCAACGACTTCGACTGCCTGACCATGGTGTCGCTGATGGCCGCCCACAGCTCACGCATCGAGCTGGGCACCGCCGTGGTGCCGCTGCAGGCCCAGCACCCCATCGCACTTGCCCGCCAGGCCCTCTCGACACACGCGGTGGCCGGCGGCCGGCTTGCCCTTGGTGTCGGGCCGTCGCACCACTGGATCGTCCGCGACATGCTCGGCCTGCCGTACGAGAAGCCGGCCGCCTACACCCGCGACTATCTGCAGGTGCTCAACGCCGCCATCGCCGGACCGGGAGACGTTGACGTCGAGAATGATTCGTTCACCGTGCACAACCCGCTGGCGATCGGGGCCGACACCCCGATGCCGGTGCTCGTCGCCGCGTTGGGGCCGGTGATGCTTCAGATCGCCGGTGAACTGGCGGACGGCACCGTGCTGTGGATGGCCGACGAGCGCGCGATCGGCGATCACATCGCACCGAAGATCACCAAGGCCGCCGCCGACGCCGGCCGTCCGGCGCCGCGCATTATCGCGGGCATCCCGGTATGCCTTTGCGAGCCTTCGCGAGTCGACGAGGCCAGGGAGCGGGCCAACCGCATCCTGGGCGAGGCGGAGGTGTCGCCCAACTATCAGCGCCTGCTGGACCGCGGCGACGCCCGCGACGTCGGTGACCTGTGCGCGGCCGGTGACGAGGAACTGATCCTGGGCCGGATGCGCCGGTTCGCCGACGCCGGCGTGACCGATCTGTCGGTGCGGCTGCTGCCGATCGGCGACAATCGCGACGAGCTGGTCGCCTCCAAGCGGCGCACCCGCGAAATGATCGCCTCACTCGCCGCGGAATTGCGTTGACCGCAAACCACTCCGGGCCGCTGGCGGGGGTCCGTATCCTCGAGGTCGGCACCATGCTGGCGGGACCGTACGCCACCATGCTGCTCGCCGACCTCGGCGCCGACGTCACCAAGATCGAACCCGCCGGCGGCGAGATCTCCCGCAGCGTCGGCGCCACCTACTTCGCCAGCCTCAACCGCAACAAATCCAGCATCACGCTGGACCTCAATTCCGATGCGGGGCAGCAGCGGTTGGGTGAACTGGTCGCGGACTCGCACGCGCTGCTGGTGAACCTGAAACCCTCAGCCATCCGCAGGCTGGGCCTGACCTACGACTCGCTGCGCCGGCACAACGAGAAGATCGTCTGCGTGGCGATCACCGGCTTCGGGCTCTACGGCGGCGACGACCCGGCGTTCGACTACGTGGTGCAGGCGGGCGTCGGCACCGCCGCCCTGACCGGCGACCCGGACGGTCCGCCGGCGCTGCCCGGCTACTCGTCGGCCGATAACTCCACCGGAATGACCGCGGCCCTGGGGCTGTTGGCCAAGATCATCTCGGGCACCGGCGGCCAGGTGGATGTGTCGCTGCGCGACGTCATGCTGTCCCAGCTGAACTACCACGCGTCGGCCTATCTCAACGGCGGCGTCGTACCGCAGCGCCGCCCCTACGGGGCGCATTCGTATTATGTTCCGGCTCAGCTCTTTCCGACCGCTGACGGGTATCTGGCGCTGTTCATCACCCACGACGGCTTTTGGAAGTCTTTCGCCGCGGAAGCCGGCATCGGCGGCTTCGAGACCATGGCCGAGCGAGTCGCGCGCCGCGACGAAGTGCTGGCCGTCGTCACGGCGATGCTCGCCACCGACAGCGCGATCGGCTGGGAGGGGCGACTGCGCCCGCTGGGGGTTCCCGCCGCCGCGGTCCGGAGCCTGCCTGAAGCGCTCGAGGCCACGCCGGAAGTGATTGTCACGGCGGGTGAATTCCGGTTGGTGGGCAGCCCGATCCACGTCTCGGGGTATGAGCCCGAGTACCGTCCGCCGCCGGAGTTGAGCCAATAGGCCCCTCCGCCGAGCGTCGAATGTGAAGCCAGTTTCACGTTCGGGTCCGAGCGTGAAACCAACTTCACGTTCGGCGTCAGGCGCCCGGCCCGGTGAGGGGCTCGGCCGGCCCAGACCCTGCACGCCGCGACGGCCCAACTCGCCCAGGCTTATCCGGACAGAATCGTGCTGGGGTTAGGCGTCGGCTATCCGGAGCAGGCGGCCAGCGTCGGCCGCGACTACGGGAGCCCGGTGGCCACCATGCGTGACTATCTGCAGGCGATGGACGATCCCACAGTGGTGCTGCTTGGGCCCATTGGCGGTGAATTCGGCGCAGGCATTGACCAATTCGAAGAGTTGGCTCCGGCGCTTCACGCGCTCGGGCGCGTCACCTGATGCGCCCTTGTGTCCGAAAGGCCGACCCGCCTCCGGGCTGACCCCCGGGCTACGTCAGCTACGCGAGCTGCTTCTCCGCGTACAGGCGCGCCCACTCGGCACGCGACCGGATCGACACGTCGACGTCACTTCCCTTGGCGCGCAGGGCCTGCACGGTGGCCTGCTCACGGGGGGTCCGGGCGAACGGATCCCAGCCGAAGAACCGGCAGGCGTTGCCCCAGGTGATCTTGTTGATGTCGGCGTCGTCGGCGCCGGCGGCGTTGAGCTCGGCAAGCACCTGCTCGGGCGCGTCCGGCCAGAAGCAGTCCGAGTGCGGGTAGTCGCACTCCCAGGCGATGATGTCGATGCCGATCTCGTGGCGCAGCTTCAGTGACGTCTTGTCGGTGACATAGCAGGCCAGCGAGTGTTCACGGAAGACGTCGCTGGGCAGCTTGTCGCCGAAGTCACGGCGCAGCCATTTCTGGTTGGTGTAGTGACGGTCGCTGCGATCCAGATAGAACGGGATCCAGCCGATACCGCCTTCGGAGAAGGCGAATTTCAGGTCGGGATAGTTGCGCATGGCCGGGCCCCACAGCAGATCTTGGGCGCACATCGCCGAGACCTGGGTGGCCAGAATGATCAGGTTGTCGATCGGCGCATTCGGTGCCATGCTGATCGCCCCGAACCCGGTGCCGATGTGCAGGCACATCACCACGTTCTCCTCGGACAGCGTGCGGAACACCGGACCCCAGTAGTCCTCGTCGTGGTAGCTCGGAAGTCCTTCCAGGTGCGGCAATTCCGGCATCGTCACCGCGCGGCAACCCTTCGCCGCGACGCGGCGGATCTCGGCGCACATGCCCTCGGGAGTCCAGGTCGGCAGGATCGCGATCGGGATGAAGCGGTCCGGATAGGAGCCGGCCCATTCGTCGATGTGCCAGTCGTTGTACGCCGACACCATCACCAGGGTGACGTCCTCGCGGGTCATGTTGAGGTGGCGGGCCGAAAAGCCGGTGAACGTCGGGAAGCACATCGATGCGAGGATGCCGTTGCGGTTCATGTCGCGGACGCGTTCGTGGACGTCATAGACGCCGGGGCGCATCTCGGCGAAGCCGGCGGGATCGCGGCCCCATTCCTCGGCGGGCCACGACACCACGGCGTTCAGACCGCTGACGCCCTGCGGCCTGCCCTGGTACATCCATTGGTCGACGCCCTTGTCGTCGGTGACGACGACGGGTGCCTCTTCCTTGTACTTGGCGGGAACGTGCCGCAGGAACATGTCGGGCGGTTCGACCACGTGGTCGTCGATGCTCACCAAGATCAGGTCGTCGACCTTCATCAAGCAGTCCTCTCTGGCACAGCGATTCGAGCCGAAGTCGGCTAGCCGCTGTGCTCCGTGGTGGTCTCGAGCAGTCGGGGAATCGGCGCCGGGTCGAGCTGCAGGGCGTCCGACATGTGCAGCTGCCCGGCGTTGGCGATCATGTTGTCCAGAATCGCCTGCAGATCGTCGCCCTCGATCTCGTAGATGGCGACGTAGGGTCCGTCGCCGTCGACGGGCCGCAGCCGGCGCGCGGAGACGAACCCGTCCAGGGCCACCAGCTCACCCAGGTGCACCTCGTCGTACCAGGTGTTGTATTCCTGTTCGCGTTCGGGCGAGCTGGGTCGGCTCTCCACGAGGATGATGCCCTTGGCCATCGTCGCCACCTCTCTGGCTGCTACTCGTAGCGCACCGTGACCGAGTCCGTGTCCGGAACGCCCTGGCACGTCAGAATGTAGCCCTCGGCGACCTCGTCCTCCTCGAGAGCGTCGTTGACCCGCATGGTGGCGTGGCCCTCTTCGAGCTTGGCCATGCAGGTGCCGCAGTTGCCGGCCTCGCAGCTGAACGGCGGCTCCAGCCCCGCGCGACGGGCGCTCTCCAACAGCGTCTCGCCCGGGACCCTGGGCACCGAGACCTTCTTGCGGTCGAGGTGAATCGTCACCGTCCCGGCACCGGAGCCGTTTGTTGCCGGATCTATCACCCCTGGGGTCTCCTCGATGATCCGGGTGACCGTCACTGAGACCGCCCCCTCTCCCGTATTTGCATTCTTCAGTATAGAGAATACTATTCTCACGAAGCGATAGCATCTTCTCAAGACTGTATGGATGTCGGGTAAGCCCGGTCTGTCAGGGAAGGACGGGACGTGACCGAGCCGGCGGCGCTCGTGTTCGAGGAACGGCGATTCAGCGCGCCCGAACTCGACGCGTTGGCCGACGGATGGGCTGCAACCCTGGCAAAAGGCGGTGTCGCCGCGGGCCAACGCGTCGCCGTCATGGCCTCCACCCGGCCGGAATTTCTTGCCGTGGTGCTCGCGATCTGGCGGCTGGCCGCCGCGGCGGTACTCATCAGCCCCGCGTGGAAGCGCGACGAGGTCGACCATGCGCTCGCGCTGACCGAGCCCGCGCACGCCGTCGGGGACCACCCGGTGCTGGCCGGCCTGATGCCGATGCTGCACCTCGACGAGCCGGCCGCGCCCGCGGAGCCGATGGCCGCGTCACCGCCACCCGGGGCCGACGCGGCGCTGGTGTTCAGCTCGGGCACCACCGGCCTGCCCAAGGCCGTCCGGCACACCCACGCCTCGCTGGACGAAGCGGTGCGGCACTGGCGCCAAGCGCTGCAACTGACTCACCGCGACCGGATCCAGGTCGCCACGCCGCCCTCGCACATCCTCGGGCTGCTGAACCTGCTGACCGCGCTGAAGGCCGGCGCCGGTGTGCGCCTACATCCCCGGTTCGACATCGAGCGGGTGCTGCAGCACATCGAAAGTGACCGCATCACAGTGGAAATGGCCGTCGCTCCCATTGCGTTGGCCATCGCTTCACATCCCAGCCTCGAGTCCTATGACCTGTCCTCGCTGCGCTACATCATGTGGGGGGCCACGCCGGTCAACGCACACGTCGCAGAGACGGTGACCCGGCGCACCGGTGTCGGTTGGCTTCCGGCGTACGGGACCACGGAATTGCCTGTCGTGGCGTGCAATCCGATCGAGGACCCGCGCCTGGACACCGTCGGACGGGCGGTACCCGGTGTGGACCTACGGATCGTCTCACTGGAAACCGGCCAGCCGGTCGGCCCCGGTGAGGTCGGGGAGATCCAGGCCCGCGCGGCGTCGCTCATGGCCGGCTACCTGCCGGCGGACGCGACCTGCGAGGCGATCCGTGACGGGTGGTACCGCACCGGAGATGTCGGCTGGCTCGACGCCGGCGGGTGGCTGCGGATCACCGACCGCCTCAAAGAGATGATCAAAGTGCGCGGCTTCCAGGTCGCCCCCGCCGAAATCGAGACGGTGCTGCACAGTCATCCGGCCGTCAAAGACTGCGCGGTGTTCGGGATTCCGGACGGCCTCAACGGCGAAGCCGTCGTCGCCGCGGTCGCGACGTCCGCGCCGGTCGATGCGACAGACCTGACCGCCATGGTGGATGAGAAACTGGCGTCCTATAAGCAGCTGAGCCGAGTGGTGTTCGTTCCCGACATTCCCCGCCTGCCTTCGGGCAAGGTGCTGCGCCGAGTTCTGAAGGAGCGTTATGGATGTACGTCTGACAGCTGAACAACAGCAATTACGGGACGCCGCAGCCAAACTGGCCGACGACCTCGGGCCGGCCGTGGTGCAGGATCTCGACGACCACACGCGAATCACTCGTCTGGACAAGCAGATCGAGAACACCGGCTGGCGGTCGTTGCGTTCCGACGGGGCCTCCGGCGTGGAGGTAGCCATCGTGGCCGAGGAATTCGGCCGACGGCTGGTTGACACCCCCTTCCTCGGCCCGGTGCTGGCCGACGATCTGGGCCGCCACGCCGGTGCGGACGTGTCCGCGGCCACCGTCGCCTTCGGCGATCGCGTGATCGACGCCCGCGGCGCACGGCGCGCCCTATGGCTCTCGGGGGGCACCGTTCTTGCCGGTGATGTGCAAATCGCACCGGAGAGCGTCGATCTGACGCGGGCCGACGCGACGATCACGGGATCGCCTCAGACGCTGGCGGAAGTGTCCTCCGCTGTCGCCGAGCAGTGGCGAGCCCTTGCCTTGGTCACCACCACGGCCGACCTGGTCGGCATCGCGAGGGGCGCCCACGCCCTCGCGTGTGACTACGCGAAAATTCGTGAGCAGTACGGCAAGCAGATCGGCTCCTATCAAGCCATCGCCCACCTGCTGGCCGAAAGCCTTGCGCTGATCGAAGGTTCGGTGAGCGTGCTGCGGCATGCGGCGTGGGCGGTCGACGAGCTGGCTCCCGCCGAAGCCATTCGGGCCGCCCAGATCGCCAAGGTCTACTGCGCGCGCGCCACCCGCACCGTCTGCGAGACAGCCATCCAGGTGCACGGCGGTATCGGCAACACCTGGGAATGCGTGGCGCATGTCTATCTGCGCCGCGCCCTCACTTCGACCGAGCTGTGGCCGGTCGCGTTGAAGGAGATCGATTTTGGACTTTCGTGACTCACCCGATGAAGCCGCCTTCCGGGACCGGCTGCGCACCTGGCTTGCCGCACACGCCAAGGAATTCTCCGGCTCCGGTGACGAGTATTGGGCGCGCATGGCCGACTGGCACCGCGCCCTCTACGACAACGGCTTCTTCGGCCTGTCCTGGCCACGCGACTGGGGCGGTCAGGATCTGGCGCCCGTCTACGACGTCATCGTCGACGAGGAGCTGGTGCGGGCCGGTGCCCCGCCGCGCCCCAGCGTTGGCTATCTGGTGTACGGCATCGGTGAACACGCCAGCGACGACCTGCGAAAGCGCTTCCTGCCCGGCATCATCAACGGCACCGAGCGCTGGTGCCAGGGCTTCAGCGAGCCGGGCGCCGGTTCGGATCTGGCGTCGCTGACCACCACCGCTCGCCTCGAGGGCGACACGTATGTGGTGAACGGGCACAAGATCTGGACTAGTTATTCCGACGTGGCCGACTGGTGTCTGTTGCTGGCCCGCACCGACCCCGAGGCCAAGCGCCACCGCGGCCTGTCGGCGTTCGTCCTGGAGATGAAACAGCCCGGCGTGCAACAGCGCCCGCTGCAGATGATCAACGGGGTGACCAACGAATTCGGTCAGGTGTTCTTCGACGGTGCCAAGGTGCCGGCGGACCGGATGGTCGGGGCGCCCGGTGACGGTTGGGCGGTGGCCATGACCGTCGTCGGGCACGAACGCGAGCCCTCCACTCTCGGCTACGCGGCGCGCTACGGCAAGCTTGTCCGAGAGTTGTTGTCCCGCAACGACGGCGATGTGCCCGAAGAACTGGCCTGGGCCGCCGTCCAGTCGGATATGCTGACCCACCACGTGCGCCGGCGGCTATCCGAACAGCTCGACGGGGTCTCGCACGGTTCGGAAGGATCGCTGGACAAGCTGTTGATGACCTGGGTGGAACAGTCCGTCGGGCACGCCGCCCTGGCCGTGGCGGGCACCCGGGATCCAGATCTGCTCAGCGCCTACCTCTACAGCCGCGCGCAGAGCGTCATGGGCGGGACGTCGCAGATACAAAAGAACATCATCGCTTCACGAATCTTGGGATTGTAGAGAGTGATCGCGAACGCGGGCGCAGCCCGGGTGAAGCGGGTCACGACCGTAGTAGGAGTGATCGCGAACGCGGGCGCAGCCCGGGTGAAGCGGGTCACGACCGTTGTAGGAGTGATCGCGAACGCGGGCGCAGCCCGGGTGAAGCGGGTCACGACGATCGAAGGAGTCTGACGTGTACGACATGCCTACCGAAATCGACGTTCAGGCCGACGGTGCCTTGCGCATCATCACGCTCAACCGGCCCGATTCGCTCAACTCGGTCAACGACAACCTGCACGTCGGCCTCGCGCGGCTCTGGCAGCGACTCACCGATGACCCCACCGCCCGCGCCGCGGTGATCACTGGCGCAGGCCGGGCGTTTTCGGCCGGCGGTGATTTCACGTATCTGGAGGAGCTGGCGAACGATGCCGACCTGCGCGCCAAGACAATTCGCGACGGACGCGAGATCGTGCTGGGCATGGCGCGGTGCCGGATTCCGGTGGTGGCGGCGGTCAACGGCCCCGCCGTCGGACTGGGCTGCAGTCTGGTGGCGCTCAGCGACATCGTCTACATCGCCGAAGACGCCTATCTGGCCGACCCGCACGTGCAGGTCGGCCTGGTGGCCGCCGACGGTGGGCCGCTGACCTGGCCGCTGCACATCAGCCTGCTGCTGGCCAAGGAATTCGCTCTCACCGGAACCCGTATCGGCGCACAGCGGGCCGTCGAGCTCGGCTTGGCCAATCACATTGCCGACGACCCGGTTGCGGAGGCGATCGCCACCGCCAAAAAGATTCTGGAACTGCCGCAGCAGGCGGTCGAGAGCACCAAGCGCGTGCTCAACATTCACCTGGAGCGGGCCGTGCTCGCCAGTCTGGACTATGCGCTGTCGGCCGAGAGCCAGTCGTTCCTGACCGAGGACTTCCGGGCCAACGTCGCAAAGTTCAACGCGGCCAAGAAGAACTGAGGTGTAGCGGCGCGACGGCCTCACGAGTCATGCCGGCGCAGGAAGTCACGCATCACCGCGTCGAACTTGTCGGGTTCCTCGATGAACGGCATGTGAGCACTGGATTCGAACAACTCGAACCGTGAACCCGCTATACGGCGGTGCATCTCCCACATGTGTTCGGGAACGCATTCGTCGTACTTGCCCGCGAGAATCAGTGTCGGGAGGGTGATTTCATGGAGCCGGTCGACCACATCCCAGTCCCGGATGGTGCCGACGATGTGAAAGTCGCTGGGGCCGAACATGGTCTCGAAGATCTCGGTGCCCATGTTCCGGAACGCATCCTCGAGCTCTGGCGGCCAGGGGCGCACCCGGCACAGATAGGTTTCGTTCCAGGTCCGGATGGCGGCCTGATAGTCGGGAGAGTGCGTGGTGCCGGCGGCTTCATGGCGGTCGATGGCGGCTTGGGTGGCCGGATCCAGCTCGGATTTCAAGCGCCCCACCATCTTCGCGAACTCCGGGATGGACGCGATGCTGTTGGAAATGATCAGGCTCGCCGTCCCGGCGGGGGCCGCGTCGAGCGCGTACTGCTGGGCCAACATTCCGCCCCAGGAGTTACCGAACAGATGGAAGCGGTTCAGGCCCAGGGCCCGCACCACCGCGTCCACCTCCGCCACCGAGCGCTGCATCGTCCAAAGCTCGCGATCGGGTGGGCATTCGGAGTGCCCGCAACCGAGCTGATCCCAGAAGATGACCTCGCGCTCTGTCGCCAACCGCGCCAGCGACCGCAGGTAGTCGTGCGGCAGGCCAGGCCCGCCGTGAACGACGAGCAATGGAAGACCCGCGCCGCCTCCGGTCCGCTTGAACCACACGTGGCCGCCCGGGACCGCGACCATGCCCTGAGTCATTCATCCACCATCGCAAATCGAGGGGTTTCGCGCACTGTGACGCCGTTGACACGGGGTTGTCTCGTGGCGCTGATTTGAGTCAGGGCGGCGGTGACGGGGCGAAGAAGATTTCTTTGACCTCGCGCAGCGCGTAGAACACGAGCACGTAGCCGGCGAGGGGGTCCGCCCACCACCAACCGGCGATGCTGTTCAGCAGCAAGCCGAGGAGCACCGCGGCCGCCAACAGGCCGTCGACGAGCGTGACGCGGCCCTCAGTGGTGAGCACGGGGTTGCTCAGGGCGGCACCGGTTCGGGCCTTGCCGGCCGCAAGCGCGAACATCGTCACCGCGGTGATCGCCGTCCATGCGATACCCAGGCGCGAGGGCTCAGGGTGAAAGCCGGTGACGAGGACCATCGTCGACTGCACCACCAGGTAAATACTTAGCGCCGCAAAGGCGGCGCCGATGAGCCGCAACGCTTTTCGTCGACGGGCCGCTCCTGTTCCCGACAGCTCCCAGATCACCACCGATGAGGCGCCGATCTCGATCAGCGAGTCCAGACCGAACCCGGCCAGCGCCACCGATCTGGCCGCGATGGCGGCCGACGCGAGGATAACGATGCCAACCACGTTCCAGGCCAAGGTGGCGTATTCGAGGGCAAATCCGCGCCGCAGCAGAGACCGGCGGGCGGCCTCGTCCAAGTGGCTCATCGCAGTCAGTCTCACATACCGGCATACCGCCATGGCCGATATCGTCGAAGGACGGTGCAGGAAACCTCGACGTCGCCGGGCGTGGTTGCCGCAGCAGCCGCGTTCCCGGCAGGATTTCCCAGTGCAGGAGCTGCGGGGCCAAACGGGGAGGAACGGCAATGACGAGTGTTGACAATCCGATTCCGGCGCAAGACCTTTCGGGAATCGTCGGGCACCGCTTCATCTACACCTACGCCAACGGTTGGCAATACGAGATGTACGTCAAGAATGCCACCACCATCGACTACCGGATCCACTCCGGGCACGTCGGCGGCCGCTGGGTCAAAGGCCAGCACGTCAACCTCGTCCAACTCGACGATGACAGCTTCAAACTCTCGTGGTCCGAACCCACCGGCACCTGCGTGGCCGTCAACGTCTTGCCCGCCAAACGCCGCGTTCACGGGGTCATCTTCTTTCCCCAGTGGATCCGGCAGCACGGTGAGCGCACCGTCTGCTTCCAGAACGAACACCTGGATGAGATGCAGGCCTACCGGGATCAAGGCCCGACCTACCCGATCTACGAAGTCCCGGAATTCGCCTACATCACCCTGTTCGAATACGTCGGTGCCGACGACGAGAGCGTCATCGACACCGGTCCCGAACATCTGCCCGCGGGATGGGCCGACCGCACCAACTGATCGGTGGGCGATTGTTGCGACTCGCACTCTCGCAATGAGAGAATACGATTCTCACTGGACGTGCGAGTGCCGCTGCGGCCCCGTACCCGCTGGCTGAACTGGAGAACGACCCGTGTCTGAAGCCGTCATCGTGTCCGCCCTGCGCACCCCCATCGGCACCGCTCGCAAGGGCACGCTGCGCGATACCAGTGCGTTCGACCTGGCCCACCACGTCGTGAGCGAGGCCGCCAAGGATCTGGACCCGACGCAGGTCGACGACGTGATCCTGGGCGAGGGTCTCTACGGCGGGGGCGTGCTCGCCCGCCACGCCGCCGTCACCGCCGGGCTGACGCAGGTGCCCGGATTGGCCAACAACCGGCACTGCGCGGCGGGGCAGGCGGCCGTGCAGACCGCGGCCGCCGGCGTGCGCGCGGGCATGGACCAGCTCGTCATCGCCGGGGGCGTGAACTCGGCGTCGACGTCACCGCGGTCGCGGATGCAGGTGGACGGCGAGTGGGTCGACTGGTTTCCGCCGACCCACCCGGACCGGCCCGACGCCCCCAACATGGACATGTCGATCACCGTGGGCTGGAACGCCGCGGTCAAGGCCGGCGTGAGTCGCGAGGAGATGGACGCCTGGGCGCTGCGCTCACACCGCAACGCCATCGCCGCCATCGACGAAGGCCGCTTCAAAGAGGAGATCGTGCCGATCGAGACCCCGCACGGGTTGTTCGCTGTCGACGAGCACCCGCGCCGGGAGACCAGCATGGAGAAGCTGGGCGCGCTCAAGCCGCTGCACCCAGAAATCGAGGGCTTCTCGATCACCGCCGGCAATGCCTGCGGCGCCAATGACGGCGCCGCGGTGCTGACGATCGCCAGCGACCGGCTCGGGTTGCCCGCGCTCGCCACCATCCGGTCCTGGGCATCCGTCGGCGTCGACCCTGCGATCACCGGCCTGGCGCCGGTGGAAGCGATACCGAAAGCCCTTAAGCGAGGCGGATTTTCGATCGCCGACGTGGACCTGTTCGAGATCAACGAAGCGTTCGCCGCGATGTGCGTGGCCACCATCAAGCTGCTCGAGCTCGACCCCGACAAGGTCAATGTCAGCGGCAGCGGTTGCTCGCTGGGCCACCCCGTCGCGGCCACCGGCGCCCGGGTGTTGGTCACCCTGGTGCACGAATTGCGCCGCCGCGGCGGCGGCATCGGCGTCGCGGCGATGTGTGCGGGCGGCGGGATGGGCGCGGCGACGGTGATCGAGGTCGCGGCTCCATAATGCGTACATGATCATCGCTGATCTGATTGCCCGCGCGCGCAACGGATCTCCCCGTGCGGTCGGTCGCCTGCTCAGCCTCGTCGAGGGCGACCAGCGCGACGAGGTCTTGGCGAATATCGGGTCATCGCCGGGCGGCATGGGCCCGGTCGTCGGCATCACCGGCCCCCCGGGGGCGGGAAAGTCGACGACGGTCGCCGCGCTGGTCAGTGCCTACCGCAAGCGCGGTTCCCGGGTGGCGGTGTTGGCGGTGGACCCGTCGTCCCCGTTCAGTGGGGGTGCGCTGCTGGGTGATCGAATTCGGATGGCCGCGCATATCAACGACTCCGACGTCCTGATCCGTTCGGTGGCCACCCGTGGGCACCTGGGCGGCCTGGCCGCCGCGGTTCCGGCGGCCATCCGGTTGTTGGGGGCGATCGGGTATGACGTCGTCCTGCTGGAGACGGTGGGGGTGGGCCAGTCCGAGATCGAGATTGCCGCCGTCGCCGACCCGACGGTCGTCATCCTCAATCCCGGTGCGGGCGACGCGGTTCAGGCCGCCAAGGCGGGCGTGCTGGAAGTCGCCGACATCGTGGCGGTCAACAAGGCGGACCGCGACGGTGCCGAACAGACGGTTCGGGATCTGCGGGCCGAAACCAGTGCCCCGATCGTCTCCCTGATCGCCGCCCGGGGCGAGGGCATCGACGACCTGATGGCCGCCATCGAGGACCATCGCCGCACCGACAGCCGTGCCCGCCGGCTGGCGCGGGCGCGGGCGCAGATTCTCTCCCTCGCGCAGACCAGGCTGCGGACCCAGCCGGATCTCGACCGGCTCGCCGAGGCGGTCGTCGACGGCGACCAGGACCCCTACACGGCCGCCGATCAGCTGATCTCACCTCCCACACCCCGGACCGACTGAGCCCGGCTGTCCCCCAATCGGGGGAACGGGCATTCATCACGTTTGCGGGCCGATCGGCGGAGGTGCCACCCGCGCAATCGCCCTACGTTGAGGTCGTGTTTCACGCGGCGGCCACCTCGGCCAGCGAGTTAGGAGATCCGGCATGACGCACACCCCCCAGCCTTTGGCAGCGCTCGACCGTGATGACCACCTGGAGCTGTATCGGCGAATGTGGGTACTGCGACTGCTCGACATGGCGTTGGAGGAGCTCGAAGTCGACGGCCTGATCGACGACGCCACGCGAACCGAATTCGGCCAGGAGGCGGTGGCGATCGGCGCGGTTGCGGCTCTGCGGCCCGGCGATCTCGTCAACGCCACCACCCAGCAATTCCGGCACGCCCAGCAGGTCGGCCTGGCCCTTCCCCTAGGCCCCGCCATCGCCGACATGATCGGCCCGCGGCGCCGTGTCGGCGCCGGGGTCGCCGACTGGAAACGGTCGATGGCCAACGAAAGCGCTCTGGGGCAATCGACCATGTTCGCGCTGGGTGACGCCAACACGCAGCGCCTGACCGGCGAGGGCAACGTCAGTTTGTGTGCCGTCGGAGGCCGCGACACCCACTCCGTCGAGTTCACCACGGCCGCAAAGATTGCCGTGCAATGGCGGCTGCCGGTGGTGTTCGTCGTGGAAAATATCCGCGGTGGAACGAACGCGCGCCGGTGCGCCTACGAATTCGACGCGATGCCCATGCTGTCGGTCGACGGCAGGGACGTTGTGGCGGTGGCCGACTCGGTCGCCGAAGCGGTGCACCGCGCGAGCGCCGGTGACGGCCCCGCCCTGGTCGAGGCGATCACCTATCAGACGAACCACCCCATTGCCGTGGATCCGTTGGTCTTCGCACGCCGCCAGCTGATCGCGGCCGGCGGCAGCGGCGATCACCTCTGCGAGGTGGAACGCGGGGCACGCCACCTGATCGCCGAGGCCATAGCGTCGGCCAAAGCAGTGGTGCGGGCGCGGCAGATCGCGTCCACGCCCAAGCCGAATCCCTGGTCGGCCGCTAGCTGAGCAGACCTTGCCGCATTGCCTCGGCGACGGCGGCCGCGCGATCGCCGACGCCGAGCTTCTCGTAGAGGCGTTGCACGTGCGTTTTGACCGTCGACGGCGCCACGAAGAGCTCACCGGCGATCGCGGGGATGCTTTGACCGCGGGCGATCCGGTTGAGCACCTCACGCTCGCGCGCACTGAGCACGGGTGCCGACGGCTCCGCACGCTGCCGGATCTCCGCGGCAAGACCACCGACGAGCGCCGGTGCCACCACGTCGCGGCCCTGCGCGCAGTCGAGCACGGCCTTGACGATCTCACTGCGCGTCGAGTCCTTGAGCACGAACCCGGCGGCGCCCTGTTGCAACGCCTGGTACACGATCGCCGACTCGTCGTGCGCGGAGATCAGCAGCACCCGGGTGGGCAACCCCTGCGTTCGCACCGCCGCCGCCACCTGGGCGCCGTCCAAGCCGGGCATCCGGTAGTCGAGCAACGCGACGTCGGGCACGTGCGACTTGATCAATTCCAATGCGGCAGAACCGTCTTCCGCCTCACCGATGACGTTCACCGAACCGCTCGACGACAGGGCCCGCACCACGCCCTCGCGAAAAAGTGGGTGATCATCGCCGACGACCACGCGCACCTTTTCCGGGCTAGCCGCGCCGACCATGGCGACGAGTGTAGCGGTTTGCGGAGCAGCGACGTTCGCGATCTCCGGACGGCACGATGAGTCATTTTCCCGTTTGCTTCGGGGTGACGGACGCGGATGAGTACGGTGATCGGGTGGCGGTAGCCGGTGACGCAGAGCTGGAGCGGGTGCGCACGGTTCACCAGTTGCGCTCGTACCGCATCGGCTCGGTGCTGCGCATCGGAGTGGTCGGCCTCATGGTCGCGGCCATGATCATCGGCACCAGCCGATCGGAGTGGCCGCAGGAAAGCGTCCTGATCGTCCTGTACGCACTCGTCGCGCTCTGTGCATTCGGGCTGGCCTTCGCCCCTTTCCGACGCTGGGTCGGGATGGGCCGACTGGTCGCGATCGGCCGGCTGGAGCCGTTTGCGTTCACCGTCATCGACATCGTCGCGCTGACGGTGTTTCAGCTGTTGTCCACCAACGGGATCTACCCGCTGCTGATCATGGCCATGCTGCCCGTCCTGTTGGGGCTGGACGTCTCCTCCCGCCGGGCGGCGGTGGTGTTGATCTTCTCCATGCTCGGGTTCGCCACTGCCGTGCTGCAGGATCCGGTGATGTCGAGGGGGGACAGGTTGGCCGAGGCGGGGTTTCGGTTCCTGCTCTATGCATTCCTTTGCTGCGCGGCCTTTCTGGTGGTGCGCATCGAGGAGCGCCACACCCGCTCGGTGGCCGGGCTGAGCGCGCTGCGGGAGGAGTTGCTGGCCCAGACGATGAACGCCTCGGACGAGGCGGCGCGCCGGATCTCGGAATTCATACACGACGGGCCGCTGCAAGACATCCTGGCGGTGCGCCAGGAGCTCGTCGAATTGGATGCGGCGTTCGAGGGCGACGAGCGGGTCGGCCGGGCGCTGGGGGGCTTGCAGCTGGCCTCGGAACGGCTGCGGCAGGCCACTTTCGAGCTGCATCCGGCGGTGCTCGAGCAGGTCGGGCTGGGGGCCGCGGTGCAGCAGCTCGCCGAGTTCACCGCGCAGCGTTGCGGCATCGACATCAGCACGGAGATCGAATACTCGGGGCGCCGCGACATCGACGCCGTCGTGTTCGGGGTGGCGCGCGAGCTGCTGTCCAACGTGGTCCAGCACGCTCAGGCCCGGCAGGCGACGGTCATGCTCGGGGTCACCGACCGGACCTGTGTCTTGCATGTGGTCGACGACGGTGTGGGGTTGCGCCAGGAGACGGTGGCGCGGCGGCTGGGCGAGGGGCACATCGGGCTGGCATCGCATCGAGCTCGGGTGGAAGCCGCCGGGGGAGCCTTGATGTTTCTCGATGCCCCGGTGGGAACCCATGTCTGCGTCGAAGTGCCGTTGAGGAATTGACCGCTCCGCGCACTCGTGAACGGCACGCATTAGGTGAATTCCATCCGCGCTAGCACCGGCGCTATCACGAACGAAAGTCACCTACTGGTTCGGCGGAGGTTCACCACGGAGCGCCATCACCGTGCCCATGGTGAACGGTTTGCGCCACCGCGCTCGGCGGCGCCCATCGATATAACCCCTATTTCAGGTCGACCGACTTCCCGGTGGCGGCCGCATGGCCCGCACGGTAGCCGAAAACCATTGCCGGGCCCAGTGTTCCGCCGGCGCCGCCGTAGGCCCGTCCGGTCACGCCGCCCATCGCGTTGCCCGCGGCGAAAAGACCCGGTATCGGCTCGCCGCCGACGTGCAGGACGCGGGCGTCGTGATCGGTGCGGGGGCCGCCCTTGGTGCCCATTGCGCCGATGCTCACCGGCACCGCGTAGAAGGGCGCGGTGTCGATGGGGCCCAAGGTCTTACCGGCCGGGGTGGTCGCGCTGTCGTCGCCCCAGTAGCCGTCGTACGCGCTCGAGCCGCGACCGAAGTCGGGGTCCGCGCCGCCGGCTACGTGACGGTTCCAGCTCTCGACGGTGTGGGCCAGACCGTCGGCGTCGATACCGGTCTTGGCGGCCAACTCGGCGAGGTCTGCCGACTCGCAGAACCAGTCGGGGACGGGCTGCCCCGGCTCGATACCGAGAAATCCATAGCGCTGCAGGTGAATCGAATCGAACACCATCCATCCGCGGTCGTTGACGTAGCCGCCGCGAGGGTCCAGGTAATGAAAGGCGCCGGCCATCGAGTTGTAATCGCAGGCCTCGTTGACGAAGCGGCGGCCGGCCGAGTTGACGATGATGCTGCGCGGCCGCGTCCTTTCCAGTCGCACGCTGCGGCTGCGGGGCTTGCCCTCGATGGTGTCGCCCGGGATTTGCACGATCGGTACCCACCACGCTTCGCCCATGTTGGCCAGGTCGGCCCCCTGCTCCATCGCCATGCGCAAGCCGTCACCGGTGTTGTTGGGCGGCGAGACCGCCCCGTGCATGGGGCCGCGCAGAAAGGCTTGAGTCAGAGCGGGATCCCACTCGAAGCCGCCGGTGCCCAGGATGACGCCATGCCGAGCGCGAACAGTGATCGTCCCGTCCGGCAGGGCCACGCGCACTCCGGTGACTTCTCCGTCCTCGGCGATGAGACCTTCGGCGCGGGCATTGGTGTGTGGGGTCACCCCCGCATCCAGCAGGCCCTTGAGCAGTCCCGCGATCAGCGCGGTGCCGGCCACGCACAGATGGCTGGTTCGTTCGTCGATCGCCGCGTGCAGGCGCGCCCTGGTCTCGGCATCGAAACCGACGTTGGACCAGTCGGCCGGGAAAGACGTGATGCGAGTTGCCCATTCGCCCAACTGAGCCAGGTCGAAGGGGGCGGCGCTCAGCGACCTGCCACCGGCCGGTTGTCCGCCCGGTAACTCGGGACGATAGTCGGGAAAGCCGGTGGCGATCTCGAACTGAAGACCGCTGTGCGCCTCGATGAAGTCGAGCATCGCCGGCCCGGTGCGAACGAACGTTTCCACCAGCTCGTCGTCCATCGAACCGAGCGACTGCGCGCGCAGATATCGCAACGCGTCAGCCGGGGTCAATTCGCCGTCCGGAGAACGGTTGTGGGCGGGGATCCACACTATGCCACCCGACACGGCCGTGGTCCCGCCGACGGTCGAGGCCTTTTCGTAAACCTCCACCGAGGCACCCGCCACGGCTGCGGTCAGCGCGGCCGTAAGGCCGGCACCACCACTGCCGAGCACGACGACATCGGCTTCGTGGTCCCATGACATGGACTGCTATCCCTTCGGCTCAGTGGCTAGCTTAGGAGCTCCGACAACTGCTTGGCGGCTTTCACGACCGCGTCCTTCCCGCGCATCACCACGTCTTCTCGGTGTGAGATGAGGTTGATGCACGTCGGTGGCGAGGGCACCGGGCGGCGCACCCCGACGGCCAGGCCGTAGGTGTTCGGTTCGATCTCGCCGTAGGTCGTCACCCAACCACGTTCGCGCGCACGGGAAACCAGCTCCCGTTCGCCCGGACGCGGAGGCATGCACGCGAGCAAGGCGATCCCGGCCGCGCCGCGGTCCAGCGGATATCGGCTGCCTTCGTGAAACGAGAGCTGGTAGGCGACGTGGCTGGGCACGATCACCGCGATCGCCACCTGCTGGTCGCCTTCGGCGATGAGCAGCGACACGGTCGTGCCGAGCTCGTCGGCCAGCGCGCGCAGCGTCGGCAGACTCACCTGGCGCACATTGCGGTCGAAGGAAGCGCCGAGCACGGCCAGGCCCGCCGCCGGACGGTAGCGCCCGTCCTCTCCCTTGGCCACCAGCCGGAACTCGGCCAACGTCGTGAGCAGTCGGTAGGCGATGGTGCGGTGCACCCCGACCTGGTCGGCGAGCTGCTGCACTGTCAACCCGCTGGGCGAGTCCGCCACCATCTGCAGCGCGGTCAGGCCCCTGGCCAGGGTCTGCGAGCCGGTACCCGAGCCCGTCACAGCCTTGACAGACCTTCCCGTGAGAGCGAAGCTCTATATATAACGCACATCAGTGTGCGATATTAGCACACTAGGTAAGCCGAACACGAGAACGAGATTTCCCCGATCTGGAGGCCGGACAGCACCGTGGCGGAGTTCGAGAGCATCTGGAGCGATCTGCAGGGCGTCGCGTTTGAGCAGGGCTACCTCGACGCCGGAGGAGTGCGGACGCGCTACCTGCGAGCCGGTGATCCCGGGAAGCCGGTGTTGGTCTTGTTGCACGGATCCGGCGGACATGCCGAGGCCTATGTGCGCAACCTGGCTGCGCACGCCGAGCATTTCTGGACCTGGTCGATCGACATGCTCGGCCACGGGTACACCGACAAGCCGGGCCACCCACTGGAAGTCGCCCACTACGTCGAGCACCTGATGGCCGTGCTGCGCACCATCGGTGTCGACCGTGCCTACCTCAGCGGCGAATCGCTCGGCGGCTGGGTGGCCGCACGCGCGGCCATCGACCATCCGGATGTGGTTGAGCGGCTTGTGCTTAACACCGCCGGTGGCTCCCAGGCCGATCCCGTGGTGATGCAACGGATCATCACGCTGTCCATGGCGGCCGCCGAGGACCCGACCTGGGAAACGGTGCAGGCGCGCATCAAATGGCTGATGGCCGACAAGTCCAAGGGCTACGACGACCTGGTCGCCAGCCGCCAGCGCGTGTATCGCCAACCGGGGTTCGTCTCGGCGATGAGCGACATCATGGCGCTGCAGGATCCCGAGATCCGGGCGCGCAACATCCTCGGCCCGGACGAATACGGCTCGATCGTCGCCCCGACGCTGGTGCTGTGGACCAGTGACGATCCGACCGCCGACGTCACGGAGGGGCGTCGCATGGCGTCGATGATCCCGGGCGCCCGCTTCGAGGTGATGCCCGGTTGTGGCCACTGGCCGCAGTACGAGGACGCCAAGACTTTCAATCGCCTGCATCTCGATTTCCTGCTGGGCCGGTGATGGTCGCACCAAAGCGGGAGGTGGGTGACATCGAAACCGATGTCCTGGTCGTCGGCGCGGGTCCGGTCGGGTTGACCCTCGCCAACATCCTTGGCCTGCAAGGTATCCGCACCATGGTGGTCGACGAGCGGGACACCCTCATCGACTATCCGCGCGGCGTCGGACTGGACGACGAGGCGTTGCGGACCTTCCAGTCGATCGGACTCGCCGACCGGGTGCTGCCGCACACGGTGCCCAATCAGATCTTGCGCTTCGTCGACGCCAAGCGCCGCGTGCTCGCCGAAATGGCCCCGCCGGACGCACGTTTCGGCTGGCCGAAACGAAATGGCTTCGTGCAACCCCTCGTCGACGCCGAATTGTTGGCCGGCTTGGACCGCTTCGAGCACGTCCAGGTGCGCTGGGGACGCCCGATGACCGCATGCCAGGAAAGCGCCGACGGGGTGACCGTCGAACTCGGCGGCGGTGGTGACAACGACGGCGACACCGCACGCCTGCGGGCCCGTTACGTGGTCGGGTGCGACGGCGGCCGCAGCATGACCCGCCGGGTGATGGGGGTGTCGTTCGACGGGACGACGTCATCGACGCGCTGGCTGGTGGTCGACATCGCCAACGACCCGCTTGGCCACCCGAACAGCGAGGTCGGCGCCGACCCCGAACGCCCGTACGCCTCGATCTCGATCGCCCACGGAATTCGCCGCTTCGAGTTCATGATTCACGCCGACGAGACCGACGAACAGGCCGAAGATCCGGCGTTCCTGACCCAGATGCTGGCCCGGATGGTGCCTCACCCCGACCGGGTCGACGTCATCCGGCGCCGCGTGTATACCCACCACTCGCGGATCGCCGGCGCGTTCCGGCGGGGCCGGCTGCTGCTGGCCGGCGACGCCGCCCACCTGATGCCGGTGTGGCAGGGGCAGGGTTACAACAGCGGAATCCGGGACGCGGCGAACCTCGGTTGGAAGCTCGCCGCGGTGGTGAGCGGGCGGGCCGACGACAAGCTGTTGGACACCTACGACGTGGAACGCCGCAAGCACGCCCGCGCCATGATCGACCTGTCGACCATGGTGGGGCGGGTGATCTCGCCCACCAACCGCCGGGTGGCGAACGCGCGAGATCTCCTGATCCGGTCGGCGTCAATCGTGCCGTCGCTCAAGCGATATGTGCTGGAGATGCGGTTCAAGCCGATGCCGCGTTATGAGCACGGAGCCGTCGTGCACGCTGCGCCGGGACGTGCCGATTCGCCGGTGGGAACGCTGTTCATCCAGCCGCGCGTCGACACCCGAGATCGGCAGGACGTGTTGCTCGACGATGTGCTTGGTTCTTGGTTCGCCGTGTTGTGCTGGAACAACAACCCCCGCAAAATCCTCGGCGACGTCGCGTTCGCGAACTGGAAAGCGTTGGGCGCGCGCTTCTTCGCGCTCCGACCGGCGACCCAGCTGCACTGGGCGGGGCACGACGACCCCGATGTCGTCGTGGTGGGTGATCGGCATGGCGGCCTAAAGTCCTGGTTCGACACGCACTCGGAGTCGGTGCTGTTCCTGCGCCCCGACCGGTGCGTCGCGGGCGCCTGCATCGCTCAGCGCGCGCCGGACCTGAGCGCCGCGCTTATCGATGCGCTCACACTCACGCCGCGAGGGGGTGAATTGCAAAATGGCACTGGCTCTGTGCTGTATGTCGCACAGCCCTCTCCTGAATCTTCCGGGGCCGTCGCGGGACCTGCTTGATGACATCGAGGGCGCAATCGCGCAAGCCCGGCGATTCGTCGAAGACTACGACCCCGAACTGGTCGTCAGTTTTTCCCCGGATCACTACAACGGCTTCTTCTACAAGGTGATGCCGCCCTTCTGCATCGGCACCAGCGCCCGCGGAGTGGGGGACTACGGCACCCACGCCGGCCCGCTCAACGTGCCGGAAACCCTCGCGGCCGACTGCGCGAAGGCGGTCCTCGACGCTGGCGTCGACGTCGCGGTATCGGCCAGCATGGACGTCGACCACGGGACGGTCCAGCCGCTGGAGAAGCTGTTCGGCGACGCCACCTCGCGTCCGGTGATACCGATCTTCGTCAATGCGATCGGGGTACCGCTGGGCCCGATGCACCGTTGCCGCGCCCTGGGTACCTCCGTCGGCAATTACCTTGCCACCCTGGACAAGCGCGTCCTGATTCTGGGATCCGGCGGGCTGTCGCACAGCCCGCCGGTGCCGAGCTTGGCGACCGCGCCCGCACCGGTGCTGGAGCGGATCGTGCACGGCCAGCCGATGACGTCCGAGCAGCGCCAGGCCCGGCAAGCCGCCGTCATCGACGCGGCCAAGAGCTTCGCCGCCGGTGACAGTGAGCTGCAGGCACTCAACCCGGCGTGGGACCACCGCTTCCTGGAGATCATCGACGGGGGATGGCTGAGCGAACTGGATGGATGGTCGAATTCGTTCGTCGCTCACGAGGGCGGCAGCTCCGCACAGGAGATCCGCACGTGGGTAGCGGCATTCGCGGCGCTGGAAGCGGTGGGGCCCTACGAAACCACCGGGCGCTACTACAAACCCGCGCCCGAACTGATCGCCGGGTTCGCCATCAGAACGGCACTTCCGAAATGACGGCGGCCTCGGACGATTTCGATCACGTCGTCGATGTACTCATCGTCGGATCCGGCGGTGGCGGTATGACGGCCGCACTGACGGCCCAGGCGGCCGGCCTCGACGCGTTGGTGATCGAGAAGTCCTCGCACTTCGGCGGTTCCACCGCTCTGTCCGGCGGCGGCATCTGGGTCCCCGGTGCCCCCGCGCAGCGGCGGGAGGGCTATGTGCCCTCGCCCGAGGGCGTCGTGGAATACCTCAAACGGATCACCGACGGCCTGGTCAGCGAGGCACGGTTACGGCAGTACGTCGAGACGGCACCACAGATGCTGCAGTTCTTGGAGCAACTGTCCGGATGGTTCGAATTCGTCTGGAAGCCCGGCTATGCCGACTACTATCCCGAGTTGCCCGGGGGCTCCGAACTGGGCAGCACCATCAACGTGCCGCCCATCGACCTGCGGAAGTTGGGTGCCGACGAGCAGAAGCTGCTGCAGCCGCTGGCGCTGGCACCGAAGGGAATCTGGCTGGGCCCCAAGGAATTGCGCACGTTCTACCGCATCAGGCAGTCATGGGCAGGCAAGGGTGTGCTGCTCAAATTGATTTCGCGGATGGTCCGGGCCCGGGTGTTCGGCGAGCGGATGGCCGCCATCGGTCAGTCGCTCGCGGCCCGGCTCCGGCTGGCGCTGCGGGAACGCGGCATCCCGCTGTGGCTGGAGTCGCCGATGGTGCGACTGCTCACCGATTCCGAGGGGGCGGTCACCGGAGCGGTGGTGGAACGCGAGGGCGACACACAGCGCATCGGCGCACGTATGGGCGTCATCCTGGCGTCGGGGGGATTCGACCACGATCTGGCCTGGCGCAAAGAACTTCTGCCCGAGGTGGACCAGGACTGGAGCTTCGGCAATCCCGCGGCGATGGGCGACGGTATCCGCGCCGGCCAACAGATCGGCGCCGCAACGGATTTGCTGGACGAAGCCTGGTGGTTCCCGGCGATCCAGTGGCCGGACGGCCGGATGCAGTTCATGCTTAACGAGCGGATGATGCCGGCCCAGTTCATCGTCAACGGTGCGGGCAAGCGCTTCATCAACGAGGCGGCTCCCTACATGGACTTCGGCCACGCCATGATCGAGGGCCAGAGGTCCGGCATCACCCACATCCCCTGCTGGCTGATCACCGACCACAGATCGTTCAATCGCTACGTCGTCGGTGGACACCTGCCCATACCGAAAATTCCGGGGGCGCCGGTGCCCACCGGCCGCAAAATCCCATCGGCCTGGCTGGAATCCGGTGTGGTCAAGGCGGCCATGTCATGGGACGAGATGGCGGCCAAGATCGGCGTGCCCGCAAGCCAGCTGACCGAAACTGCCCGCCGCTTCAACGAACTCGCCCGCAAGGGACACGACGACGATTTCAACCGCGGCGACAGCGTGTACGACAACTACTACGGCGACCACACCCTGCCCAACCCGAACCTGTACCCCCTCGGCGATCCGCCGTACTACGCCTTCCGGATCGTGCTCGGCGACCTGGGCACCTCGGGCGGTCTCCTGACCGACGAGCACGCCCGCGTGCTGCGGACCGATGGCACGGTGGTGCCCGGCCTCTACGCAGTGGGTAACACCTCCGCACCGGTGATGGGCCGCAGTTACGCCGGTGCCGGGGCGACCATCGGCCCAGCCATGACCTTCGGCTACGTCGCAGCGAAACACGTTGCGGCACAAGCAGCCAACCGAGCCGCTAATACTCATAGGAGGTAACGATGAAAATTTCGCTGTTTTACGAATTCGCCCTGCCGCGGCCCTGGGCGCCCGACGACGAACACGTCCTGCTGCAGGACTGTCTCAACGAGGTCGAGGCCGCCGACAAGGCGGGCTTTTCCACCGTGTGGCTGACCGAGCATCACTTCCTCGAGGAGTACTGCCACTCGACGGCCCCGGAGATCTTCCTGGCCGCGGCCAGCCAGCGGACCAAGAACATCCGGCTGGGGTTCGGCATCATGCACCTGCCGCCGGTGGTCAATCACCCGGCGCGGGTGGCCGAGCGCATCGCCACGCTCGACCTGCTGTCCAACGGCCGCGTCGAATTCGGCACCGGGGAATCGTCGTCGGTCGGTGAGCTCGGCGGATTCAACATCGACCCCGCCGACAAGCGGGCGCAGTGGGAAGAGGCCCTCGAGGTCTCGATCCGCTGCATGATCGAAGAACCGTTCACCGGGTTCAACGGCGAGCATGTCCAGATGCCGGCACGCAACGTCGTCCCCAAGCCGCTGCAAAAGCCGCACCCGCCGGTGTGGGTCGCCTGCACGCGGCCGGCCAGCGTGCAGATGGCGGCGCAAAAGGCCATCGGCGCTTTGAGTTTCGCCTACACGGGTCCCGGTCCGCTGACCGAGCGGGTGAACGGCTACTACAAGGAGTTCGAGGAGAACGGCGTCCCGGTCACCCCCCGCATCAACCCGAACATCCTGGCCATCGGCGGCGACCTGTCGATGATGGTCGCCAAGACCGATGAGCAGGCCCTGCAGCGGCTCGGACAGGGCGGCGGATTCTTCTCGTTCGGAATCATGCACTACTACATGACGGGGGTGCACACGCCGGGGCGCACCGGGGTGTGGCAGCGCTATCTCGAAGAGGTGGAAAAGGATCCGACGCTGGCGTACGGCCCCGGCCGGGGTGCGATCGGATCGCCGGCCACGGTGCGCGAGTTCCTCCGCGGCTACGAAGAAAGCGGCGTCGACGAGATCATCCTGCTGCTCAACCCGCGCAGCCACGAGGGCACCATGGAATCCATCGAGCTGATGGGCTCCGAGGTGCTTCCCGAGTTCATCGAGCGCGACGCGAAGGCCGTGGCGGAAAAGGCGAAGCGGCTGGAGCCCGTCATCGAGAAGGTGGAGTCGCGTCGCCCGGAATCGACCGCACCGCAATTCGACGAGGATTACTCGTTTGGTGGGCTCCCGACTGGCCGCGGCGGTAAGTTCACCGCCAGTGAGATCCCCGAAGCCATGGCGGAGATCAACGAAGGCCGCGTGCAGGCGGCGCAGCGCGCGAAGGAACAGCAGAAGTAAACCGGAGAATTTCGAGGCGAGCCTTGGGAGCAATCGACGAGCTGTGGCGCTACGACGGTCGCCGTGCGGTGGTCACCGGATGTGCCTCCGGCATCGGCGAACACGTGGTGCGGCAGCTCAGCGAGCTCGGGGCCGAAGTCATCGGCCTGGACAAGCGACGGCCGGACTTCGCGATCGACGGGTTCCACGAGGTCGACCTGGCTGACCGGACATCGATCGAGTCGGCGGTAGCCGACGTGACCGGTCCGGTCGACGCGTTGTTCAACGTCGCCGGCGTGTCGTCCGGGATCGGCGACCCGCTGCTGGTGGTGACCGTCAACTTCCTGGGGATGCGCCATCTCACCGAGGCGCTGATACCGAAGATGTCCGCGGGGTCGTCCATCGTGAGCGTGTCATCGCTCGCGGCGGCCGCCTATCGGGAGCACCTGCGGGAGGTGGCGCCGCTGCTGCATACGGCGACGATGCAGGCGGGCATCGACTGGTGCCGTGAGCATCCCGACGTGCTGGGTACCGGCTATCAGTTGTCCAAGGAAGCGATCATCCTGTACACCATGCGCAGCGCCACGCCACTGGGCGCGCGGGGAATCCGCATCAACTGCACGGGTCCCGGCGTGACCGAGACGCCGATCCTGGACCAGCTGCGCACCGCCTACGGGCAGGGCTTTCTCGACGACATCCCCAAGCCGCTGGGTCGCGTTTCCGAGCCCGCCGAGCAGGCCTCGGTTCTGCTCTTCCTGAATAGCGATGCCGCCAGCTATATTTCGGGCCAGGTGTTGTGGGTTGACGGCGGAAACGTGGGCGCCGCGATCGCTGGCGAACTCGAGGAAGGACGTGCTCCGTGGCCAGTGTGACCGACTTTCGCCGGGCCGCTCGCGATGTCAGTAACTGGGGCCGCTGGGGCGATGACGACGAGCTCGGCACGCTGAACTTCATCACCTCCGAAAAGATCGCCCAGGCAGCGGGTTTGGTCCGCCACGGCAAGGTTTTTCCGCTCGGGGTGGACTTCGGGTCGTCGGGGCCGCAGGGCGCCTTCGGTTTTCGGCACAATCCCATTCACGTGATGACGGTGGATGGTGGTGACGCCAGCACGCTCGCTCACTACGGCCCGAATTGGGATCGCAATCCCACGGCGGCGCAGATGGGTCCGTACTTCGTCGACAACCTGTTCAGGTTCAACGACGACATGATCATCATGCCGCTGCAGGCGGCCACCCAGTGGGACGCGTTGTCGCACGTCTACTACGACGACAAGCTCTACAACGGGATTCCGGCGGGGTCGGTGACCAGCCTCGGGGCCCGCCACCTCGGCATCGAGAAGGTTGACGGCAAGGGCATCACCTCGCGCGGTGTCCTGCTGGATGTGGTGCGCCATCGCGGCGCGGAGGTCTTCCTGGAGCATGGAAAACCCATCACTCCAGCGGAATTGGACGATGTCGTCCGCTCCCAGGGCGTGACGATCGGGCGCGGTGACATCCTGCTCATTCGCACCGGCTGGTGGACGAGGTTCCTGCAGACGGGCAACAAGACCGAACCGTATTCCGGCCTGGACTGGCAGTGCGCCCAGTGGCTGCACGATCACGAGATCGCCGCGGTCGCGTCCGACAATCTCCAGGTCGAAGACCCGGTGTCCGGGGTTGACGGCGTGTTCTTGCCGTTCCACCTGTTGACGCTGCGCGACATGGGCCTGATGCTCGGCGAGTATTGGGACTTCGCGGCACTGGCCGCCGACTGCGCGGCCGACGGTGTGTACGAGTTTCAACTCATCGCACCGCCTCTGAGATTCGTTGGGGCAGTGGGCTCGCCGGTGAACCCGATCGCGATCAAGTGATGCAGCGCCAAACGCTGTCGGTCGATGGGCTGACCACCAGCTATCTGGAAGCCGGCGACGGCGACCCGGTGGTACTGCTGCACGGTGGTGAGTTCGGCGCCGGCGCCGAACTGGGGTGGGAACGCAACTTTGACGCGCTGTCGGCACGGTATCGGGTCTTGGCGCCCGACCAGCTGGGATTCGGGCAATCCGCGAAGGTCATCGATTTCGTCGACGGCCGCGGCATGCGGATCCGGCATGTGGCACGGTTTTGCGAGTTGCTCGGGGTCGACTCGGCGCACTTCGTCGGCAATTCGATGGGCGCCATCAATCTGCTCACCGATGCCACGTCGGAGACCCCGCTGCTGCCGGTTCGCAGCTTGGTGATCATCTGCGGCGGCGGAGAAATCCAGCAGAACCGGCATTTCGAGGCGCTGCAGAACTATGACGCCACGCTGCCGGCGATGCGCCGCATCGTGGAGGCGTTGTTCTTCGACCCCGGCTATCCCGATGACGACGACTACGTGCGGCGTCGTTACGAGTCGAGCACCGCGCCGGGGGCGTGGGAAGCCATCGCCGCGGCCAGGTTTCGCCGCCCGGGAGCCACGCCGTCGGCGACGCCATCGAGCGCTCGCGCCTACGAACGCATCGGCGTGCCCACGCTGGTCGTCGAAGGGGGAGGCGACAAACTCCTTCCGGCCGGTTGGGCCGCCGAGATCGCCGAGCAGGTCGACGGCGCCCGCTCGGTGGTGGTCGAGAAGGCCGGACACTGCCCCCAGATCGAGCAGGCCTCGGTGGTAAACCAGATGCTGCTGGGTTTCCTGGGCGCGGTCTGAACGTCAGAAGACGTAGTCCAGGCGGGTCATCATTCCCGCCACTTGGTGATAGGTGTTGTGGCAGTGCATCACCCAGGTGCCGGGATTGTCGGCGACGAGCACGGCGGCGAGCTTCTGCTTGGGCAGCACCATGATGGTGTCTTTGCGGGCGCCCGGGCTCCCGTCCGCCTTGATCACCTGGAATGTGTGCCCGTGCAGGTGGATCGGGTGATACATCATCGTGGTGTTGTCGAACGTGATGGTCGGCCGTTGCCCCTGGTGCACGTGCAGCGGATTCGTCTTGCCGTAGGGCTGCCCGTTGATCGTCCAGTTGTATTGCGTCATGTTGCCGCCCAGGACCACGGGCAGGTTGAGCCGGGGGTCCGGGCGGCCAAGGTTGACCGGCGTTGTCGCGGTGAACATCTCGACGGTGCCCACCCGCTTGGTGAGTTCGGCGGGTTGAAACTGCGGGTCGGGTGCGCTGCCGGCCCCGGTGGAAAGCACTGCGCGGGCCAGGCCGTTCTTGCCTTCGGCGACCGCGACTAATGGGAAGACACCGTCCGCGGCGGTCACGGTGACGTCGTAGCGTTCGGCCATGCCGATCAGCAGGGCGTCGACCTGCGCGGGCACCACGGGGTAGCCGTCGGTGTGAGTCACCGTCATCGCGTGACCGGCCAGTGCCACCCGGAAGGTGGTGTCGGAGGCGGTGTTGATGAAGCGAATGCGGATGCGCTGGCCTGGTTTGGCATTAAAGGTCATGGGCGAGGCGGGAATTCGCCCGTTGGCCAGATAGTACGGGTAGGCGATGTCTCCGGCGTCGCCGCCAAGGAGGTCGCTGGTGCCGACGCCCGCCGCCGGAGGCGGGGGCGCGGCGCTCGTCGAGGCTGTCGGGCTGGTCGACGTCGTCTCCGACGCCGATGAACTTGTCTCCGTCGTCGTGGTCGTCGGCGTCGTCGTTTCGGGCGCGTTCTGCGGAGGCTTGTTCGGGTTACTCAGTTCGCTGTAGAGCTGCTGGGGACTCTTCCCGGCCCCGTCGGTCCAATCGTCGAGGACGACGATCCACTCGGCGTCGTAGTTGCCCTCGGTCGGGTCGTCGACGATGACCGGCAGATACAGACCGGTGTCCTCGTCGAGGCCGGTATGCGGATGTGCCCAGTAGGTCCCGGAATTCGGCACCGAGAACCGGTAGGTGAAATCCTGGCCGGCCGCGATGTTGGGGGTCGCCGGCTCGGCGCCGTCCATGTCGTTGCGTAGGGCGATGCCGTGCCAATGCACCGACGTCGGATGGTCGAGTCGGTTGGACACCGTCACCTCGACCTCGTCGCCGATGCTGGCGCGGATCACCGGGCCGGGGATGCCGTTGCCGAAGGCCAGCGTGCGGACGATCGGTCCACCCAGGTCGACCTGGACCTGTTGGGCCGTCAGCTTGGCGGTGACGGTGCGGCCGCTATGCGGTCGGGCGGCCTCGGTTTCGGCGATGGCCGCCGACATTCGGGCACTGCCCGACGGCTCGGGCTTGGTTTGACTGCACGCCGTCAGCGCCAACCCGCCGGCGATGCCGGCGGCCATGAAACCGCGCCTGGTGAGCCGAGTTCTGTCGAAGGGCCCGCCGCTGGTCGGTTGCACGGGCAATTGGTGCTCCTCGTCTTTGGTTCGCCCCAACGTTCTCGTGCTTGGATGCTAGGCGGATCGCAACAGCCAGCGCTAGACCTTTCGCTTATCGGGCGGGTGCGCGGGCATGCTCGAACACGCTGTGGCGGCTTGCCCCCATGTGAGAGTGACCCCGCGCGAACGCTTCTGGGCCGAAAGGACCTCACACAGCCACACCGCCCCCATCGACATGCAGGGTCGAACCGGTGACAAAGCTGGACCGCGGAGAACTCAGGAAGAGCACCGCCTCGGCGATCTCGGACGGGAAGGCGGTGCGGCCCAACGGCAGCGCCCGCCCCAGGTCCTCGTTGACTTCCCCCCATTCCGCGGCCACGCCGGGCGTGCGGGTGGGCCCGGGCGCGACGCTGTTCACCCGCACCCCGGCCGCTCCGAATTCGGCGGCCCAGGTGCGGGTGAGCGATTCCAGCGCGGCTTTGGAAGCGCTGTAGCCCGAGGCGCCGGGAATTCCCTTGAATGCGGCCATGGTGGTGATGTTGACGATGCTGCCACGGCCGCGCTTCAGCATCCCCGGGATCAGGCCGGCTACTAGGAAGTACGCACCGCGAACGTTGGTGTCGAACAACGTCTCGAAAGACGCCGCATTCTGTTCGACCGTCAACGCCGACGGAAAAGTGCCGGCGTTGTTGACGATGATGTCGACCTCACCGCACTGTTGCACAAGCGAATTCACCGACTCGAGATCGGCCATGTCGGTCTGGATAAACCGCGCGTTCGGGCCAATCAGCTCCACCGCTTGCGCACCTCTGACCGGATTGCGACCCGTGACAATCACGGTGGCGCCCTCGCTTGCGAGCAGTCGCGCGGATTCCATTCCGATGCCCGCCGTCCCGCCGGTGATGACGGCGGTGTGGTCCATCAGCTCCATCGGACTCACCTGTAGAAACCTCTTACTTGGCGCCGCTGGGTGTCTGGGAAGCCATCCAGGCGCTGAAGGTGGTGGGGTAGATGACCACATCTTCACCATCGATGGGAACGATGCTGCGTTCGTCGAGCACCGCACCGTAGTAGCGGGCACCGGTATCGGTAACCACCTGGCGCGCATCACCCGTTACCGCAAACCTTGCCCGGATGAAGTCGTCCATGCCTTGCTTTTCGGGGCCGGCGATGTTGATCACCCCGTTGATTGGATCGGCGGTCGCCGCACGGGTAACGGCCGTCGCGACATCCGCCGAAGCAATGGGCTGAAACGCCCCGTGCGGCGCGCGGACCGTGTCACCGTCGGCCAATGAATCCGCAATGCCGTCAACGAATTCGAAGAACTGAGTCGCCCGCACGATTGAGTACGGAGATCCCGATTCCGTGATCACCTTTTCCTGGGCTATCTTGGCCCGCATGTAGCCGCTTTCGGCGGCCCGGTCGGCGCCCACGATCGATAAGGCGACGTGATTGCGCACCCCGGCGGCCCGCTCCGCCGCCAGCAGGTTGCGGGTGGAGGTGGTGAAGAAGTTCAGGACATCATCGTCGGCCCAGGACGGCGAGTTGGAGACGTCCACCACCGTGTCGACACCGGTGACGGCATCGGCAACACCCTCCCCGGTTACGGTGTTGACGCCGGTGCTCGGTGATGCCGGGACGGCTTGGTGTCCCTGGTCGGTCAGCATGGCGACGACCTGTGATCCGATCAGCCCGCTGCCACCGATTACCAAAATCTTCATGATCATGCCTTTCAAGTCTCCCGATGCACTGGCCGTTTCAGCATGATTCAGGCGAGGGCAAGTCGGAACCCTGGAAAGTCCGTAGTTATGCCGAACTCAGGGGGCCAAGTCCTTGGCCAAACCTCGCAGTTGGCGGCGCGAGGTGAGGCCAAGCTTGGCGAACACTTTCCGCAGGTGCCATTCGACGGTGTGCGAGCTGATGAACAACTGCGCGGCGATCTCGGGGTTCGTCAGCCCCTCTCCGGCCAGCCGGGCGATCTGCGCCTCCTGTGCCGTGAGCTCACCGCCGGATGCTGCGCCTGCTTTGGCCGACCGCTTGCTCACCTTCTCGCCGGTGGCCAGCAGCTCGCGACGGGTCCGTTCGGCGAACGCCTCGGCTCCCATCCGGGCGAACATTTCGTGGGCGGTACCCAACTGGGCGCGCGCGTCGATCCGGCGGTTGCAGCGGCGGAGCCATTCCCCATAGGACAGGTGCGCCCGCGCCAGCTGAACCACGATGCGGGTTCGCGCAAGCCGCTCGATTGCGTCCCGGTAGAAGACCTCCGCTTCACGGTCGGTAGTCAGCAGCGCCCGTGATCGCGCGTAAACTCCGGCTGCCCAATCTGTTTGGGCCCCCAGCGCCCGGGCTTCGAGTTGACGCAGCGCGTCATGGGCGGCGTCTTTGGCGCCGCTTCTCGCGGCAGCTTCGATGAGTTCCACGAGGCACTGGCCGAACAGACCTAAATCCTCGTGTTCGCATGCCTGGCGCGCGGCGGCGAAGGCATCGTCGTAGCGGCTCAGACCGTTGTAGAGGACAGCGCTGGAATACCCGGTCAAATATCACTCGGTGCTGCTGGCCGCTTGGCGGGGCAATGAGAACGTCGCGACCAATCTGATCGACCGAGCGGCAACAGACGGGATCGCCAGGGGCGAAGGCCGAATAGTGGCGTTGACCGGGTATTCCAGCGCTGTCCTCTACAACGGTCTGAGCCGCTACGACGATGCCTTCGCCGCCGCGCGTCGAGT
>NZ_LZLU01000168.1:0-23229 GCF_001673415.1 Mycobacterium sp. 1165196.3
GAGGTCTTCGATGGGCGCCAACGACCGGTCCCCGGCGGTGGTGATGGTCACCAGCTCCGCCGGGTGTCCCAGCGCGATCAAAGCGTCTCGGACCGTTCCGGCCTGGGTGGTGGCCAACAGGCTGCCCCGCGTGCCTATCCGGATCACGTTCGCCAATCGGCTACTCGGCGGTTTGCTGCGGGGTTCCCGCGTCGAATCCGCTTGCGATGACCGGCAATTCGCCCGCGGCCACGGCATCGACGGCGGTCTGGTCGAGTTCGAAGAGTTCGCGCAGTGCCTCGGCGTAGCTGTCGCCACCGGGCGCGCTGGCGAGCTGTTTGATCCGCACGGTCGGCGCGTGGAGCAGCTTGTCCACCACCCGCCGCACGGTCCGGGCCACCTCTTCGCGCTGGGCGCTCTCGAGCCCGGGCAGCCGGTTGTCGAGGCGCAGCAGCTCCGCTTCGACCACGTCGGCGGCGCGCTGGCGCAACGCGGTGACCGTCGGCGTGACCTCGGCCATCCGCTGGCCGGCAAGATAGGCAGCAACTTCGGTGGCGACGATGTTGCGGGCGGCGTCGACGTCCGCGGCCGCGGCGTGGGCCGAGGGCTCGTGCTGGACGCGGTCCACGTCGACAACCCAGACGCCGGGCAGGCCGGCCACCGCCGGGTCGACGTCGCGCGGCATGCCCAGGTCGCAGATCACCAGCGGGTTCGCCTCTTCGTCGCGGTGCGCGGCGGCCAGCGCGTGGTGCACGTCGGCCAGCGAGACCACCGGGGTCACCGCTCCGGTACAGCTGACGACCACGTCGGCGCCGGCCAGGGTGTCGGCCAGTCGGTCCAACGGCAGGGCGTGGGCCGGCACCCCGGTGTCGCGAATCTTGCGGACCAGGCGCTGGGCCCGGGACAGCGAGCGGTTGAGTACATGGACGTGCCCGATGCCGGCCCGGGACAGGTGCGCCGCGGCCAGGGCGCCCATCGCTCCGGCGCCGACCAGGACCGCCGACTTACCGGACAGCCCGCCCAGCCGGCGTTCGGCCATGTTCAGGGCGACCGACACCACCGAGGCGCCGGCGGCGTCGATGGCGGTTTCGGAGTGCACCCGCTTGCCCACCGACAGGGCCCGCTGGGCCAGCTCGTGCAGGACCCGGCCGACGGTGCGATTGGTCTCGGCGTCGGCATAGGCGCGACGGACCTGGCCGAGCACCTGCTGCTCGCCGATCACCGCGGAATCCAGGCCGCTGGCGACCGCGAACAGGTGCTCGACGGCGGCCTCGCTGTACCGGACGTACGCGTATTTGGTGAGGTCGGCCATCGACATGCCGGACTGTTCCGACAGCACCTGCCCGATCACGGCCAACCCGCCGTGGAACGCGTCGACCACCGCGTAGACCTCGACCCGGTTGCAGGTAGACAGCACCATCGCCTCGGTCACCAGCGGCGACTGCAACACCCGGTCGACGATCTTGCCCTGATCGGCCTCGTCGATGCTGAGTTGTTCCAGGACGGAGACCGGCGCACTGCGGTGCGAAACCCCGAAGAGCAAGACGCTCACGGCAGCATCACCTGGCCAGCTCCCTTGCTTCCTCCAGTAAATGAACTGCTGTCCAAGGTAATCGTTTATCAGCTGGGCTACCAAATAATGGCCCGCCGCCGGCCGACCGGGCGACGGCCGGTCGGTTAGCGGGCGAGATCGGCCCGCAGCCGAGGCTCGTCGATCTCCCAGTAGCTGTGTTCGCGGCCGTCGAGCAGGATCACCGGCAGCCGGTCGCCGAACTCGGCACGCAGCGCGGTGTTGCCCGTAGCGGCGGCCGCGTCGACGTCGGTCATCGACAGCTCGAAGCCCAGCTCGGCGGCCAATTCGACCAACCGGGCGTGCACCCGCTCGCAGATGGCACACCCGTCGCGGGTCAGCAGCTCCACCCGTGGCCGGCCGGTCGCCTCAGTCATGGGCACCAGTGTGGCATCGGTGACTTGTGGGGCCATCTACCAGGCGTTATGTTCCGACAATGGCCGACGAAACGCTGCGAGTCGATCCTGTCGTGATGCAGGGTGCCGCCGCCTCGCTCGGTGGTGCGGCCGAGCAGCTTTCGGCCCAGCTGTCCCAGCTCGACGACCAGGTGGGCCAGCTGCTGGGCGGTTGGCAGGGTGTGGCCGGCAGTGCGTACGGATCCGCGTGGGAGCTGTGGCACAACGGCGCCCGCGAGGTTGAGCTCGGGCTGTCGATGCTGGCGCACCTGGTCGGCCAGGCCGGCGGGGCGTATCAGGCCAACGAGGCCGGATCCGCCCAGGCGGAGCGCGGGGTGCGCGGTGGCTGAGGCGTTTCGGGTGGATCCGCAGGCGCTGGCCGATGCGGTGCACCGGATGGCGGCGTTCCAACGCTATGCCGAAGACATGATCGCCGAAATCGATTCGCGCGTAACGCGTTTGCATGCAGTGTGGACGGGCGAAGCCGCCGCGGCGCACGCCGAGGCGCATCAGCACTGGGTTCGCGGCGAGGCGATGATGCGCCAGGCGCTGACCCAACTGGAGAAGGTGGCCACGGCCGCGCACGGCAACTACACCGGCGCAATGTCGACGAATCTCGGTATGTGGTCGTGACTAAATGGCGCCGCTGGCGTGTGACCCGACTGCCCTAGACCGAGCCGGTGCCACGGTCCTGACCACCGGCGTCTCCTTGGGTTCGGTGATCTCGACGTTGACCAAGGCGTTGGCCGACACGGCGGGCATGGCCGGTGACGATCCGGTGGGTGTAGCGCTGGGCCGCGCGTACGACGGTGCAGCGGCCAAGGTGATCGAGGCGATGACCGGCACCCGCAATGGGTTGGCCAGCATCGGCGACGGAGTGCGGATGTCGGCGCACAACTATGCGCTGGCCGAGGCGATGTCGGACGTGACGGGCCACGCCGCAACTCTGCCGACGCCGCCGGTGACGGCGCCGCTGACCGCGGCGTCTCATCCGCCATCGGCGGTGGGCGCCGGAAGCAGCGTCCCGGCGGGTTGGAGTTGGGTCGCGCCGTATATCGGAATGATCTGGCCCACGGGCGATTCGGCGAAACTACGCGCCGCCGCCGCGGCATGGACGACCGCGGGTGCCACCTTCATGACGACCGAGTTCGCGGCCGGCGGCGGCACCATGGCCGCCATTGCCGCGCAACAGATTCCGGAAGGCACCGCCATCAACAAGGCGTTGACCGACGCCTCTCGTGCCGCCATCAGCGTTGCGGGCCAATGCCAGACGATCGCGGCGCAGCTCAATAGCTACGCGGCCAAGATCGACAAGGCGCACGCGGCGATCCTGGACCTGTTGTCGCGCATCTGCGATCCGCTGACCGGCATCAAAGAGGTTTGGGACCTTCTCACCGACGAAGACGAAGACGAGATCAAAAGAATCGCCGACGACATCAAAACGGTGGTCGACAACTTTTCCCAGGAAGCCGAAACGCTCGCCGACCAGATCAAGGCCACCATGTCGGCGGCCGCCACCGCCGCGAAGGATATGGCCCACTGGGCCGACAAGGAGTGGAACCACTTCGTCGCCTTGAATAAGGCGGCCCTCCATGGGCTAGGAAAGATTCTTGGTGGCGCCGGCAAAGAGGGCTGGGGAACTCTCAAAGGGCTATTCGCGATCAGCCAGTTCCGTGCGGTGCTCGATCCGATCGGATACGGCAAAGAGCTTGGCGGGATGGTCCAAGGGGCGGCGTCGCTCACCGGCCTCGGCCCCGACGGTGGCCCCGGTTGGCTAGAGTCATGGGAAGCGCTGGGCAAACAAGTCAGCCATTGGGACGAGTGGGGCACTGACCCTCTCGATGCACTCGGCCGAACCGCTTTCGACGTACTGACATTGCCGATACCCGGCGGACCGCTTTCCAAGCTCGGCAAGCTCGGTCGCGGTGCTGCAGATGCGCTGAAGGATCTAAAGAAGCCGCCCGAGCTCAAACCCCCGACAGTTAAGCCACCCGGAGAACCAGCCCCTGCCGCGCCAAAGCCGCCGGGATCGGGCCAGTCGGCGCCGGCACCCCAGGGCAAACCGGCACCCTCGGGCAAACCGGCGCCGGGACCCACCGAAGGTCCGCTGCCGCACAGCCCCACCGAATCCAAGCCGCCTCCGGTCGAAAAGCCGCCGGCCGCCGAGCCGCCCAAGCCGACGGCGACGCCGGGCGAGCCCAGCGGTAAAGCCCCGGTGGCCGCGCCTCCAGGCGACACACCGCTACCCCAATCGAAACCGCCCGAACCCGTTCCCGCCCACGCGCCGGCTGCTCCCGGCGAACCTCCGGCTGCGCCGGCTCCGCACGCCGGCCCTCCACCCGGATCCGTACCCGCAGCCCCCGCGGCTCCGCACCTACCGACACCACCTTCAGTTCCGATGGGTGGTGGACCCCCTGTCGAGATCCCTCCCGGCTTGGGTGATGTGCCACATGGCGGTGAACCCCCGGCCCATCCCGGAGAGCCGCATGGCGGGGGTCCGCACCTGCCCGGTGACGGCCACCCGCCCGGCGACGGCCATCCGCCCGGCGACGGCCATCCGCCCGGCGACGGGCATGAACCGCCTAGTTCGCACCCACCTCACGACGGCAAACCTCCCGACGACCTCACCGACGGACATCCGCCAGAAATCCCCGCCCCGTCGGATTTGCCGCCATGGCACCAAGCGCAGCTGGCGCTCGCCGAATCACCCGAGCAGCTCGTAAAGGACCTTCTAGAGCACGGATGCCCGCGAGAACTCGCCGAATCAGCCGCGCAGAGCCCTTACGAAGGAATGAGCGCCCAGGACATCTTGAACAAATACTGGGATCCGATTAAAAACACTTGGGATTGGCCGAAGCACGACGGCTTCGCGGATGGAAAGTGGGAAACGTCTCGCAACATTCTAACGGACACCAGGATGAACAGGATTGGGGAGATCAGCGGCAACCGGGGGGAATTTATGGGTGCGGTCGGTGACAGTTATCCGCAACGCAGCCTCGCTCCTGGCTCATCCGGCGACTACAATGTTTTTCACGGCACCGGTAAGGAATTACCAGAAGGCTGGGAAGTCAGATACGGGAAAGTCGCCGGAGCATTCGGCTGGCCGGGCGGCGGAACTCAGTGGGTAGTGGTCAATGCTAAAGGTCAGTTTGTGATGATCGACTTTCTTCTTAAAAACGGTTATCTCGCCTTAGAATAGCGCTAGACCAAGTCATGAGAGGCTCGACGATATGAGTGATGATCGCCCAGGTGCCCGCGACAATGAGGCTGAGGTGATTGCGAATTACAACAGGTGGCGTACCGTCGCCAACCTGGCCGGGAGTGGCGGGCCATACGACGAACCCGACTGGGAAGGTGGCCGATTGTACTTCCGTTCAGACTATTCGGGCAAAGTTAAAAAATGGCCTGCGTGGGCCAAATCTGGCTATTGGGGCGCGTGGATCATCGGTCCTACCCAAGATGAACATTTTTGCGTTGTCCACTCGTTATTACACGAGAGAGCCGCAGAGCGCTCCGAAGATATTCAAGCGGTGTTCTCGCAGTTTGAAGACGCCGGAAAATACATCATTTTACAGATTGGCGATTCCCTCCGGTATCGGCTGGGCTTAGAAACACTATCTGTCAAATGGGAGGCCCGTGGGCCCAATCCCCGCATACAGGTTGCGTCGCCCGAGCAGGACATTGTCGAGTTCATATTACGCGAAAGCCCAGGACTCAAGAGAGAGTTTGCGGAAAAGCATCTGAAGAAATTCGTTCGGCGAGACGACTTCAATTCCTACGGTTTTGCCTTGCCTGGGGAACAAATCAATATGGAAGTGCTCGCATTATCGCTCGACGACCTGAATGCGGCTTTAGCCCAAGATATGCCAGACAGCATCACCTCTCAGGTCGCGCGCTAGCGAGGGTGAGAGCCACCTACCTCATACTCAGCCCGCGGACACGTCAACGCCCGCATGCCATCTGCCCGTTAGGGTTGGGGATCGGGCACCCGCTGGGTCGCCAGGCACCACAGCGATCTAGGAGGTTTGGCGATGACTTCCTCTGACCCGGTCAACCCGGACCACACCGGTTACGTTGACCCGGAAACGCTGGCCGCGGACGCCAGCGCCGCCCGCGCGATCGAGGGCATGCAGGAAGCCGCCGCCTCCGAGGATCGCCCTCAGCCGCCGATCGACCTGACCGCGGCCGCCTTCTTCGACGTGGACAACACGCTCGTGCAGGGCTCGTCGGCCGTGCACTTCGGGCGCGGGCTGGCCACGCGGAACTACTTCACCTACCGCGACGTCGTCGGATTCATCTACGCGCAGGCCAAGTTTCAGATCCTCGGCACGGAGAACAGCAACGATGTGGCCGCCGGCCGACGCAAGGCGCTCGCCTTCATCGAGGGCCGATCGGTCGAACAACTGGTCACGCTGGGCGAGGAGATCTACGACGAGATCATCGCCGACAAGATCTGGCCCGGCACCCGCGAGCTCACCCAGATGCACCTGGACGCCGGCCAGCAGGTGTGGCTGATCACCGCGACGCCCTACGAGCTCGCCGCGACCATCGCGCGACGGCTCGGCCTGACCGGCGCGCTGGGCACGGTCGCGGAATCGGTCGACGGCGTCTTCACCGGCAGGCTGGTCGGCGACATCCTGCACGGCACCGGCAAGGCGCACGCGGTGCGGTCGCTGGCAATTCGCGAGGGGCTCAACCTGAAACGCTGCACGGCGTACTCGGACAGCTACAACGACGTGCCCATGCTGTCGCTGGTGGGCACGGCCGTCGCCATCAATCCCGACGCCCGACTGCGTGCCCTGGCCCGGGAGCGCGGCTGGGAGATCCGCGACTTCCGCACCGCCCGTAAGGCGGCCCGGATCGGGGTGCCCTCGGCGTTGGCGCTGGGCGCAGCCGGTGGTGCGCTGGCCGCGCTGGCCTCTCGGCGGCAATCACGCTGATAGGCTGCGCCGCGCAGACACAATTACGGAGGGCATTGCGCCATGACGACCCCCAAGGAAGCCGAAGGACTGATCGGCAGCCATTACCGCGCGCCGGACTACTTCGAGGTCGGCCGGGAGAAGATCCGTGAGTTCGCCCTGGCGATCAAGGATGACCACCCCGCGCACTTCGATGAGCGTGAATCCGCGAACGCTGGGTACCCGGACATGGTGGCGCCGCTGACGTTCCTCGCGATCGCCGGGCGCCGCGTGCAGCTGGAGATCTTCACCAAGTTCAGCATTCCGATCAACATCGCCCGGGTCATCCACCGCGACCAGAAGTTCAAGTTCCACCGGCCGATCCTGGCTCACGATAGGCTGTACTTCGACACTTACCTCGACTCGGTGATTGAGTCCCACGGCACCGTGCTTGCGGAGATCCGGAGCGAAGTGACCGACGCCGATGGTAAACCGATCGTCACGAGTGTCGTCACGATGTTGGGAGAGTCCTCAAACCAGGAGGACGTTGAAGCTACCGCCGCGGCAGTGGCATCCATATCCGCAGGAAAGTTAGGGGCGTTGTAAATGACTGCTCAGGGGGAAACGGGAAGCACGCAACTCAAACCGCCGGTCGAAGCGGTCCGATCCCACTACGACAAGTCAAACGAATTCTTCAAGCTGTGGCTGGACCCGTCGATGACCTACAGCTGTGGCTACTTCGACGAGAATCCTGACCCGCAGAATCTGACCAAGACGCTGGAAGAGGCGCAGTACGCCAAGCGCAAGCTGGCCCTGGACAAGCTCAACCTCGAGCCCGGCATGACGCTGCTGGACATCGGCAGCGGCTGGGGTTCGACAATGCGGCACGCGGTGGCCGAGTACGACGTCAACGTCATCGGACTGACGCTGAGCGAGAACCAGTACGCCCACTGTGTGGCCGAGTTCGACAAGATGGACAGCCCCCGCCGCAAAGAGGTCCGGATCCAGGGCTGGGAGGAGTTCCCCGGCGACGTGCCGATCGACCGCATCGTGTCGCTGGGGGCGTTCGAGCACTTCGCCGACGGCGCGGGTGACGCCGGGTACGAGCGCTACGCCACCTTCTTCAAGAAGTACTACGACCTGCTGCCCGACGACGGCCGGATGCTGCTGCACAGCATCGTGGTGCCCAACGCCGAGGAGGGCAAGAAGCTCGGGTTGCAGGTGAACATGACCCTGCTGCGATTCATCAGTTTCATCCTCAAGGAGATCTACCCCGGCGGGAAGCTGCCCCAGGTCGACCTGGTCGACAAGTACTCGACGGACGCGGGTTTCAAGATCGAGCGCCATCACTTCATCGGCAAGAACTACGTTCCGACGCTGACGGCCTGGGCGGACGCCCTCGAGGCTCACAAGGAGGAGGCGATCGCCCTGAAGGGGCAGGAGACCTACGACATCTACTTGAAGTACTTGCGCGGCTGCTCGGACCTGTTCCGGGACGGCTACACCAACGTCTGCCAGTTCACCCTGGTCAAGTAGCCGGCTTCTCAAAGGTCAACGCCATCGCGGATTTCCGCGGTGGCGTTTCCTTTTGCGCGGCTCAGCCGAAGAAGATGTTGCGACGCCCGGCGAGCAGCCGGTACAGCGTCTGCTGGATGGTCTCGCGCACCTGGTCGGTCAGCTCGAAGGTGACCATCGGGTCGTCGGCGTCGGAGGCGGCGTAGTCGTCGGTGTAGATCGGTTCACCGAACGTGATGTGCCATTTCGACGGCAGCGGCACCAGGCCGACCGGCCCGGCCAACGGGAACAGCGGGGTGATCGGGAAATACGGCAGCCCGAACAGTCGTGCCAGCAGCTTGACGTCGGTGAGCATCGGGTAGATCTCCTCGGACCCGATGATCGAGCAGGGGATGATCGGCGCCTTGGTCCGCAGCGCCGCCGTGACGAACCCGCCGCGGCCGAACCGCTGCAGCCGGTAGCGGTCCTCGAAGCGCTTGCCCAGCCCCTTGTAGCCCTCCGGGAAGACGGCGGTCAGCTCGCCTGCGGCGAGCAGCCGGTGCGCGTCCGTCGTGCAGGCCATGGTGTGGCCGGCCTTGCGGGCCGCCTCGCCCACGATGGGCAGGTCGAACACCATGTCGGCGGCAAGCAGGCGCAGCTCGCGGCGCGCCGGGTGCTCGTCGTGCACGGCCACGGACAGCATCAACCCGTCGAACGGCAGCACGCCGGCGTGGTTGGCGACCACCAGCGCGGCGCCGTCGGCCGGCAGGTTCTCGATGCCGCTCACCTCGACCCGGAACCAGTTCCGGAAGAACAGCCGCAACACCGGCAGCACGATCGCGCTGTTGAAGTGCGGATCGAAGCCGAACTCGTCGACGCTGTAGTCCCCGGTGATTCGTTGACGCAGGAATCCGGCAACGGCGGCGACGCGCTGCGCCAGATCATTCAGCGGGGCGTCGGCGGACGAGGCGCCGGCGGCGCGGCGGTGTTCGTCGATTTCGCGAACCACCGCGGCGATCTGCTCGGCCGACGCGCGGCCATTAGGATCCGAAAGTAACGAAGGGTGTTGGCGAGTTGACTCGGCTCGTTGATCGGCTCTCCGACGCGCCGCTACCCGAGCCCGATTAGTGTGCAGTGGAATGACATTCGCTCTGGTTTCACCCGCCACGATACCTACCTGACCCCACCCCACGGAATTGGATTTCGGCTACCCCAGCGCTGGGCCAGGGATATGGCGCGACCTTCCCAGGAGCGTACCCGATGCGGGTCGATAATGGGAGTCAGGCTTCGGCCGCGAACGTAGTCGTCAAAGGCTTCTGCCGTCGTCCATTTCGGCTGGAAGCCGAGTTCTGAGCGCATTCGGCTGGTATCCATGACGCGGCCATAACTCAAGTAATCAAATTGGTCGCGACTGATCTCGTTGTAATGATTTGCGCGCCGCAAGGAATCCAATACCCAAACGCCGAATCCCGGTACTGGCAAAGGAATCCGGCCGGCCCGCCGGATCGCCTGCGACAGCATGATGATTCCGTCGGCGCCGATGTTGAACGTTCCCGCCTTGCCGGCCATCGCCGCGCGCTCCAGCGCACCCAGCGCGTCCTGCTCGTGCAGCAGCTGCAATCGCGCGTCGCGGCCGAACATCGTTGGCACCAAAGGCCCGGCCAGATAACGCGACAGCGTCGTGTCCATCGCCGGGCCGATCATGTTGGCCAACCGCAGGATCGTCACCGCGATATCGGGCCGGCGCCGTCCCAATCCGCGCGCGTAGGCCTCGATGTCGAGGCTGTCCTTGGCGAAACCGTCACGGAAAGGCCGGCGGCTGGTGCTGTCCTCGGTGAACATCACCGGATCGTGCGCGCTCGACCCGTACACCTCGGACGTCGACTTGAGCACCACCCGGCGCACCGAGGGCGCCTTCTGGCAGGCCGCGAACAGCTGCATGGCGCCCATCACGTTGATCTCTTTCAACGCCGCCGTGCCGCCGGATCGCGGCGCGTAGGACGCCGCCGCCGCGTGCACCACCGTGTCGACGTCGCCGTTACGAATCACCTTGGCTATGAAGGGATTTCGAATGTCGGCGCGGACGAACTCGGCGCGCCCCATCCGGCGCAGCATGTCCTTGCTCGGGGCTATCGCGTCCACCGCGATGACCCCTTTGATCATCGGGTTCTGCGCGAGCCGGGCCGTCAGGTAGCCACCCAGGAACCGGCAGGCACCTGTGACCAGCACGATTTTGGGGTAATGCACCGTGTTGCCGGCGGTGTCGCCCGGCCCGGTGTTCTCCCCGTTCGACGGATCCACCCGAACAGCCTAGCGGCCGGGCGAGATGGCGGCACTATGCCGCGGACGGGGTTACTTGCCGAGTTTTCTGCGCTGCACCCGGGTGCGACGCAGCAGCTTGCGGTGCTTCTTCTTCGACATACGCTTGCGCCGCTTCTTGATTACTGAACCCATGAACTCCGCTATCTGACCGTGACCTGCTTCAAAGATTGGACCCGGACACTTTACCCGGCGGAACGCACCGAACACCAAACCGGTGTCGGCCGATCGCCGCGCCACGGCGGAGCCTGAATGCCGCCCGCGAGCGGCACGTTTCAGGTCAGCCGGCGTCGAAGTAGGACGTCTCGAGCATGTCGTGGACGGCCTTGGCGTGCACCCGGAAGGACCGGCCTACCCGGACCGCAGGCAGCTCGCCGTTATGCACCAACCGGTACACCGTCATCTTGGAGACCCGCATCAACGCCGCCACCTCGGCGACGGTGAGGAACTGCGTCCTGCCCTGCTGGCTGTCAACGGAACTGGCGTCCCGTGGCTTACCTGCAGCATCTCGCGCTGATGGCCCGTTACTAGACGTCATCGCAACCCAATCGTGTCAGGCACGCGCATGCCAGCGGCTTCCCCTCCGCTGGCACCAACACGTGCTTACATGAGGAGAATAGCGGGACTAATGGGGTTACTGGTACTGGTGGGGGACAATCAGTTCAAAAAACTTGGATTACTCTGATGTAATTCTTAGCTGCTCAGAGCGCATTTTTGCGGCCTGAACGGCCGCGTCGACCGCCGCTCGCAGGCCCCCTCGTTCCAGCTCACGCAGGGCGGCCGCGGTGGTGCCGCCGGGCGACGTGACCGTCGCCCGCAGCTGCGTTGCCGTGGCGTCCACCCGCAGCCCCGGCGCCTCGGCCTCGCCCAGCCGCCGATCGGCGTCCATACGTTCCAGCAGCATCGCGGCCGACCCGGCCATGGTCTGGGCGGTCAGATCGGCAGCCACTTCGCGACTCAGACCCGCCGCGACGCCGGCGTCGACCAGGGCCTCGACCAGCAGGAAGAAATACGCCGGGCCGGACCCCGACAGCGCGGTGACGGCGTCCATCTGGCCCTCCGGAACGCTCAGCACCCCGCCGACCGAGTCGAACAGGGCCGAGACGCCCTCGAGTTGTGGCGCGGTGACGAACCTCCCCTTGGCCAGGGCCGTGACCCCGGCACCGACCAGGGCCGCGGCGTTGGGCATGGCCCGCACCACCGGCGTCCCGGCGGGCAGCTTCGACTCGAAATAGGTGATGGTGATCCCCGCCGCGACGGTGACGAACACCTGCTCGGCGGTGTCGCTTTCGGCGGCGCCGGCCGCGCGGGCGATCTCGGCCATCACCGACTCGACGTCGGCGGGCTTGACCGCGACCACGACGAATGACGCGTTCTCGACCGCGTCGGGCACCGAGCTGATCAGCACCGAATACGTGTCCGCCAGGTACTTGGCCCGCTCCGGAACCCGCTCGACCACCACCAGGTCCTTGACCTGCCGACCCGCCCGCAGCAGACCCGACAGCAGTGCCTCCCCGATGCTGCCGCCACCGATGATCGCGATTCTTGCCATGCCGGACAGCATCGCAGACCCCGCGCACTAGCGAGCGGCAGGGACCAATGCCAGCTGGCGGGCCTGCACCACCAGGCGGCCCAGGCTGTCGACGACGGTGTGGTCCTCGTCGAACCAGTCGTGCCCGATCTCGGTGCAGGTCGCGATGATGCGCAGCCAGCCGTCGGCCGGCAGGCCGCGCAGAAACGCCGTCAGCTGGATCGTGGGCGCCCAGCCGGTGCGGTCCACCGCGAACGTCACCGGCGCCGACAGATCACCGCACATGAGCGCAAACAGCGCGTCCGGGGCCACCCCGCGGGGGCGCGCCCACATCTGGATCACCGGCGGACGCCCGTCGGTGCGGGGCTGCATGGTCGACAGCACCGGCCGCACGTCGCACCCCTCCCCCAGGTGCACGAGGCCGGCCAGCGGATGCCCGGGGCCGATCGGCTCGATGTCGTCCGGCGGTTCGGGCGCCATCAGGTCGGCCACCGGGTTGGCCGACAGCAGCGGCCTGGCCGCACCGTCGACCGGATAATGCTCGGGCTCGCCGAGGTTGACCACGGCGTGCACCGCGGTGCGGTCGCCCTGGTTCAGCTCGACGTCGACGACGCTGATCCGCCGGCCCCGCTTGCGCACCGACGTCACCAACTGCACCTGCCCGGGATCCGGCGCCCACAGATAGCTCGCCGACACCGCGACCGGCTGCTGGGCCGGTTCGACGCCGTCCGACTGGCCGCCGCAGGCGGTGCGGGCGGCGTTGGCGCACAGCGCCAGCATCGCGCCGCCGTGCACCTTGGGGCCGATGGTCCAGCGCTTGTCGAGTTCGCCCTCGAAGACGCCGGAACCGACCTCCCGCAACGTCATCGCGGTGGTGAATAGCGCACTCATGGTGTCTGGGTTCTCCTGGCTTGGTCAGCGCAGCAGGTGCGTGCGGGCAAACTGCAGCGATTCGGCGAGCATGGCCTCGCGCTCGTTGGCGGACCGCGCGCTGGACGTCGACACTTCCAGGATGACGTGCCCGGCGAATTGGCTGCCGGCCAGCATCTGGCACACCTCGGCGGTGGGTTGGGTGCCGCGCCCGGGGACCAGGTGCTCGTCGGCGGGCAGGCCGTTGCCGTCGCACAGGTGAAGGTGGACCAGGCCGCTACCCATCCGCTGGGCCATGTCCAGCGAGTCGGTGCCCGCGGTCGCGGTGTGGGACAGATCCAGCGTGTAGTGCGCGTGGTTGCCGTCGAGCGGGTCGTAGGAGGGCGAGAACGCCGAAATCGCCGGGCCGGGGCCGCCGCCGCGTTTGCGCATCCGTTCCAGCGACTGGCCGGCCCCGAAGAACCGGTCCGCCCGGAACGGGAACATGTTCTCCACCGCGACCAGCACGTCGCTGGATGCTTCCAGCGACGCCACCTGCTCGGAGAAACCCTCGGCATAGCGCCGCTGCCAGCGAAACGGCGGGTGCACGACCACGGTCTGCGCACCCAGTTGTTCGGCGGCGCGCACGCTGCGATCCAGTTTGGGCACCGGGTTGGCGCCCCACACCCGCTGCGAGATCAGCAGGCACGGCGCGTGCACGGACAGCACCGGGACGCGGTAGCGCCGCGACAGCTTCTCGACGGCGGCGACGTCCTGGCTGACCGACTCGGCCCACACCATCAGCTCGACGCCGTCGTAGCCGAGCCGGGCCGCGTATTCGAAGGCGGCCTCGGCCCGCAACGGGTACACCGAAGCCGTGGAAAGGCCGACTTTGATGGCTGGGCGCACTGTTTACGGTTGCCGCTAACCCGATTGCAACGACAGCGCCAAGGGTCCCAGGGTGATCAGCGCACCCACCGCGACCGCGATCAACGTGCTGGCGATGTCCTCGGTCTTGCGCACCACCCGCACCCCGGCCACCAAGCCCAGGATGACCAGCACCGATAGCACCAGCGCGACCAGGCTGTTCCACCGCCACAGCTGATCGAAGGCCACGAACAACCCGCCGCCGAACGCCACGGCCAGCATCGACTGCAACACGACCACGCCGCCGCGCCACAGCGCGTCGAATCTGCCGTGCTCCGGGCGGGCATCCAGGTCCGCGTCCGCGTGCCCGTCGTCATCGAGGTGCTCCTCGCCCAGCACCCCGGCGCCCAGTGATCCCTCGGCGTCCTCGTCCAGCTCGGCATCCCCGGACCGCAAGAACGAGCGCACGTACGCGGAGTCCTCCAGCGCGGGCTCGGCCTCGCGCACTTCGGAGTCCATGACGTCCACCGGGACGTCGGCGTAGTGGTCCATGGGGTCGGGGCTCATGCCCTCGGCCCCGGAGGCCTGCCCCGGCTGCCCGGTGCCATTAACGGACGAGCGGGACGAGCCGGGTCGGTCGGCGTCGGGCAACGGCCGTGGATATTCGCTGCGCTCGGGTCCCGGCGCCCGCTTGGGCTGCGGCGGTGACTTGGGCCAGCGTGGCTCGGGCTCCGACCAGTAAGGGGTTTTGGGTTCGTCTTCGGTCACCGGCTCGGCGACGACGTCCTGGGTAGCGGGTTCGGCCGGAGCCGGCTCGGCAACCTCGATCGAGTCGGTGGCGCCGTGGTCGGCTTCTTCGTCATCGCGCACCACCGGGATTTCGCCGGTCAGTTCTGCGACGGTCACTGAGTCGCTGTCGCCGCGCCGGCGGCGGCGCCGCCGGGTGACCGCCGGGGCACCGATGGTTCCGTTTCTGGCCAGCAATTCGGCCACCGAGATCGGCCGAGTGCCCGGGTTCTCGGTTTCGGAGTGCGGTCCGGTCATGGTTTGTCGCCTCTCGATCGGTGCTGATTCCGATCAACTACCTGACCTCCAGCATTACGCACCGAAGGCTCCATGAGGGCCGATCCGTCGGCTTCGCTGTCGAGTTTGCGCAAGATGAGACCTTCCCGTAATGCCCACGGGCAAATATCCACCGATTCGATCGACAGCGCTCGCATGCTTGCCTCCGCCACCAGCGCGCCCGCAACGATCTGCGGTGCCCGCTCGGCGCTCACTCCTTCCAGTTCCGCCCGGTCAGCGGTCGTCATCCTAGAGATGAAAGATATGAGTTGCCTGAGGCCGTTTGCTGTGAGCGTCCTCTTGACCCGCGGTCCGGCGCCCGAGGGCGCCGCGCCGGTGAGTCGTGCCAGCGACCGAAAGGTCTTCGATGTCGCCACCGTCAGGTCGGGACTACCCGCCTCGAGGATGTTCACGCTGGCCTCGGCGAGCTCGGCATCGAGCCAGTCCCGCAGCATCGCCACCCGGCGCCGGCCGGGCGGGTCGTCGGGCAGCCACTCGCGGGTCAGCCGCCCGGCGCCCAGCGGCAGCGACAAGGCGACCTCGGGCTCCTCGTCCACGCCGCTGGACATCTCCAGCGAGCCGCCGCCGATGTCGAGGTTGATGATGCGGCCCGCGCTCCACCCGTACCACCGGCGCACCGCCAGGAAGGTCAGCCGCGACTCGTCCACGCCGGTCAGCACCCGCAGTTCCACGCCGGTCTCCTTGCGCACCCGGCTCAGCACGTCGTCGGAGTTGCCGGCGTCGCGGACCGCGGACGTGGCGAAGGCCATCAGCTCCGCACAACCCGAACTGTCGGCGATCTTGGCGAACTCGTCGATCGTCGAGATCAGCTTCTCGGCACCGCGTTTGGTGATCTTGCCGGCGCTGTCGGTCGCCTCGGCCAGGCGCAGCGTGGCTTTCGTCGAACTCATCGGCGTCGGGTGACCGCCGCGGTGGGCATCGACCACCAGCAGATGCACCGTGTTGCTGCCCACGTCGAGAACGCCCAATCGCACGTAAACAAACTAACGAAGCCGCAGCAGCGGTGCTTTGCGCGACCCGGCTAACCCGCCGTGATCACGGCCATACGGGGTCCGAGTGTCAGCGACTCGGATGGCCCGAATCGTGGTCTAACGTGGACTGCGTGGCGAATTCGCACCCCGCACCCGGACAAGAGGTCGAGCTGGATTTCGCCCGCGAATGGGTGGAGTTCTACGACCCCGACAACCCCGAACACCTGATCGCGGCGGACCTGACCTGGCTGCTCTCCCGGTGGACGTGTGTGTTCGGCACTCCGGCCTGCCGCGGCACGGTGGAGGGCCGCCCGGACGACGGGTGCTGCTCGCACGGGGCGTTCCTGTCCGACGACGACGACCGCGCCCGCCTGGACGACGCGGTGCAGAAGCTGACCGACGCCGACTGGCAGTTCCGCGAAAAAGGCTTGGGCCGCAAGGGTTATCTAGAGCTCGACGAGCACGACGGCCAACCGCAGTACCGCACCCGCAAGCACAAAGACGCCTGCATCTTCTTGAACCGGCCGGGTTTTCCGGGCGGCGTCGGCTGCGCGCTGCACAGCAAGGCCCTCAAGCTGGGCGTGCCGCCGCTGACCATGAAGCCCGACGTCTGCTGGCAGCTGCCGATCCGTCGCAGCCAGGAGTGGGTGACCCGGCCGGACGGTACCGAGATCCTCAAGACGTGGGTCACCGAATACGACCGCCGCGGTTGGGGTTCCGGTGGCGCCGACCTGCACTGGTACTGCACCGGCGACCCGGCCGCCCACGTCGGCGCCAAGCAGGTGTGGGAAAGCCTGGCCGACGAGCTCACCGAGCTGCTGGGCGCCAAGGCCTACTCGGAGCTGGCGGCAATGTGCAAGCGGCGCAGCAAGTTAGGGCTCATCGCGGTGCACCCGGCCACTCGCATCGCCGAGTAGCCGCGCGTTTTCAGGATCATCGCCGGTAAGTCGTGGACTGCGGTCCACGCCGGTAACAAACGCCTTGTCTATCAGCTGGCCATGCCTGCGAAGAACGCGCCGGTAATGAGGCCGATGATCATGGCCACGAGCACCTGCCCGAGCGCTGCGGCCACAAAAGTGGAGGTGACTCCCGCCATGAAGAGCATCAATAGCAGGCCTACCCACAGCCGGTGAGCGGTGATGAGCGTCCCTGCGGCGGGAGACGGCCCGGCGATCGCCGCACGGTTCTGCCTTCGGACCATTTGACTGCCCCCATCCATGGGTTTGATCACAACCTACACCGCCGGTGAGCTGAATCACAGCGTCGGCCGGATTCTTGCGCACGCGGTGAGGGCGGCGGTTACCGCAGCTACAGCGTCTTTCCACGACATCGCGCGGGTGAGTGGTTGGGGGACTTCGGCGTTCTCGCCGCCCCGTTTGAGGCAGCCGGGGCCGGCGTCGGTTATGCCGCCGCCCCCGCGTTGGCAGGGAGTCCGCCGGGTTATGAGGTAAGTTTTTACGGTCCCGTCAGGGAACTCGGGTTCCGTTGCGGCGGACGACGTGGCTACTGACTGCCATGTGTCTTGAATGAACGAGCGAAGGGGTTAGGGGGCATGCAGTGGTGTACCGGCTGGTGAAGCGCTTCTGGATCCCGTTGCTTCTGGTGGTCGTGGTCGCGCTCGGCGCTTATGCCATCCTGCGTATTCACGGGTTCGGAGGACCGCGAGCGCCGAAGTCAGCGGAGGGGTCTGGGATTACCGCGAACTTCAACCCGAAGCACATCACGTACGAAATCACCGGTTCCGGGGGCACCGCGAACCTCAACTACCTCGATGAGAACGGTCAGCCCCATCTCGTCGAAAACACGCCGCTGCCTTGGACATTCACGATCGTGACGACGCTGCCGTCGATGTCGGCCAACATCATGGCTCAGGGTGACCGCAACGTCAGTGGCCTTCGATGCCGGGTCACCGTCGACGGCGACGTGCGCGACGACCGGAGGAGCACCGATTTGGTTAAACCGTTCATCTACTGCTTGGTGAAATCCGTATGAGCACCCAGGAATCGAAGCCCCATCGCCCGTTCTTGGGACGGATGGTCCGGATCTTCTCGCTGCCGATCATCGTGTTCTGGGTGCTCGTGGCGATTGGCCTGGGCATGCTGGTCCCCTCCCTCGATGAGGTCGCGGCGAGCCGGTCGGTGCCGATGAGTCCGACCAATGCGCCGTCCTATAAAGCGATGTTGAATATCGGCAAGGTCTTTCAGCAGTACGACTCGGATTCTTCGGCGATGGTCGTGCTCGAGGGCAAGGACAAGCTCGGCGATTCCGCGCACAAGTTCTACGACGAGATCGTCGCCAAGTTGAAGGCCGATCACCAGCATGTGCAGAACGTGCAGGATTTCTGGAGTGATCCGCTGACCGCGGCGGGCTCGCAGAGCGTGGACGGCAAGTCCGCCTACGTGCAGATCTTCCTCAACGGCTCGCAGGGCACCAGTGAGAGCCATGAGTCCGTGGCCGCTGTTCGTCAGATCGTCGCTTCGGTGCCGGCGCCGCCGGGCATCAAGGCCCACGTCGCCGGCAACAGCGTTCTCAACGCCGATACCAGCGTCGCCGGGCATCAAAGCATGGCGACGATGGAGTTGGTGTCGGTCGCCGTCATCATCGTGATGCTGCTCGCCATTTACCGCTCGGTCGTGACGATGCTGGTGTCCATGGTCATCATCGGCCTGGAACTGTTTGCCGCGCAAGGGGTTACCGCCACAGCGGGTTATCTGAAAATCATCGGGTTGACCCCGTACGCGGTGAGCATGGTGACCATGCTGGCTCTGGCCGCCGGAACGGATTATGTGATCTTCCTGTTGGGCCGATATCAAGAGGAAAGATCGAAGGGCCTAGATCGCGAAGAGGCGTTCTATGTGTCCTATCATGGTGTCTCGCATGTCATTCTGGGTTCCGGCTTGACGATTGCCGGCGCCACCATGTGCCTGAGCTTCACCACGCTGCCGTACTTCAACACCATGGGTTTGCCGTGCGCGATTTCGGTCTTGGTGATCATCGCCGCGGCGCTGACGCTGGCGCCGGCGATTCTCACGGTGGGGTCCAAATTTGGGTTGCTCGACGCCAAACGTGATCTCTCGGCACGGGGCTGGCGCAAGGTGGGCACCGCTGTCGTGCGGTGGCCGATCCCGATCATCTTTGTGACCACCATGGTCGCTGTCATCGGTTTTATCAGCCTGCTGACCTATGTGCCGCAGTACAACGACCAGAAGTTCACTCCGGCCAACATGCCGGCCAACCTCGCGATGGGCGTCGCGGACCGGCACTTCTCCCAGGCTCGGATGAACCCGGAATTGTTGATGCTGCAGGCCGACCACGATCTGCGCGACCCCGCGGACATGCTCGTCATCGACCGGGTCGCCAAGAACGTGGCACACATGCGGGGCATCGATCGGGTGCAGACCATCACGCGCCCACTGGGTTCGCCGATCGAGCACAGTTCGATCCCATTCATGCTCGGTGCGCAAAACGCCGGCACCTTGCAGTCCGCCAAGTTCAACAACGACAACTCGGCTCAGATGCTCGAGCAGGCGGACGAGATGAGCAGGACGATCGCCAACATGGAACGCATGTACACCCTGACCAAGGAGATGACCGAAACCACGCACAGCATGGTCGGCCGCACGCACGAGATGATGGACACCACCAATGAATTGCGCAATAACATTGCGGATTTCGAGGATTTCTTCCGTCCGCTGCGTAGCTACTTCTATTGGGAAAAGCACTGCTATGACATCCCCATCTGCTGGTCACTGCGGTCCATCTTCGACACACTGGACGGGATCGACGCACTCGCCGACCAAATAGAAGGCCTCACCACCGATTTGGACCGTTTGGATCATTTGCTGCCGCAGATGTTGCCGGTGCTGCAGAACACCATCAGCTCGATGGCCAAAATGCGCGACTTCATGATCGCGACCCACAGCACCATGGCCGGCACCCAGGCTCAGCAACAGGAACTGGCCAAAGGCGCGACCGAGATCGGGCTATACTTCGACCAGGCCAAGAACGACGACTTCTTCTACCTGCCACCGGATGTGTTCCACAACCCTGACTTCAACCGCGGCCTCAAGATGTTCGTCTCGCCCGACGGTAAAGCTGTCCGCTACATCATCACCCACCAGGGCGACCCCGCCTCCACCGAAGGCATCGCACACGTCCGGGACCTCAAAGGTGTCGTCGCGGACGCCGTCAAGAACACCCCGTTGTCGAATGCGAAGGTTTCGCTTGCCGGCACGGCGTCGATGTATTCCGACATGCAGGACAGCGTCAAGACCGACCTGATGATCGCTGTCATCGCGTCGATGATCCTGATCTTCGCGATCATGTTGGTGATCACCCGCAGTCTGGTGGCAGCACTGGTGATCGTCGGTACCGTGGCCGCATCGCTGGGCACTGCATGCGGGCTGTCCGTGCTGCTGTGGCAGGACATCCTGGGCTTGGGCGTGCAATGGATCGTGATCCCGCTGTCCATAGTGATCCTGCTGGCGGTCGGCTCGGACTACAACCTGCTCGTGGTCTCGCGCCTCAAAGAGGAGATCCACGCAGGACTCCATACCGGCATAATCCGCGGCATGGGAGCGACCGGACGCGTCGTCACCGCGGCCGGGATGGTGTTCGCGTTCACCATGATGTCGATGATCGTCAGCGACCTGCGCGTCATCGGCCAACTCGGTATGACCATCGGCATCGGCCTGATCGTCGACACGCTGATCGTGCGTGCGTTCATGACCCCATCGATCGCCGCGGCACTCGGCCGCTGGTTCTGGTGGCCGCTGAACACCTTCAAAATCGTGAACAGGACCCGTCCCGGGCAGCATTCCGACGACAGCACCGCGCCACTCCCGCGCGTCCCAACGACATGAGCGCCAACCCAACCTCTGGCCGGCTGTCGACACCATCGTCGACGGCCGGTCGACCCGGGTTTCGGGGCGAATCCCAGTCCAAACTGCGCCAACGCACCAACGGGCGCCTGGACCGGTCACGCGATCCCGCAATCCTCAACGCGGCCTTGGAAATTCTCGCCGAACACGGCTACGACGCCACCAACATGAACGACATCGCCGCACGGGCCGGTGTAGGTAAAGCCGCCATCTATCGCCGCTGGACATCCAAGACCGCACTGATCACCGACGCGTTGGTCTATTGGCGACCGGATTTGTTGGACGACGCCCCGCCCGATACCGGCAGCCTCTCGGGTGATCTGGAGGCAATCGTCGAGCGCGCTGCCCGCAACGACGACGGCCTGATCTCCAACGACCTGATCCTGCGCGTCGGGTTGGAAGCCGCCCAGGACCCCGATTTGGCTTCTGCGCTCGACGATTTGATTCTCTTCAAAGGCCGCCGCGTGATGTCAGCCATTCTCGCCCAGGCCGCCGACCGCGGCGAGATCCCCGGCGACCGCGATTGGTTACTGGTCGCCGATGTGATCGTGGCGATGGGCCTGCTACGGGCGGTGAGTGGACAGACCGTCGACGCCGATTTCCTCCGGCAGGTCATCAATACGCTTGTGCTGCCGGCGCTCACCCACCCCGCCGGTGCCGCCGGGCCCGATCGCCGGTAATCGATGGGCCCGCACACCCGATCGTCACCGCCTGGTTGGCGGTGAGTCAACCTTCCAGGACGCCCGTCCACGCCCAGATTTGCCGCGCATCCAGCCGCGAGCCAACTCGGCTGCACCCGGAGGGTCTGGGGCAGGCGTCGGTGCTGCTGTCCGCAATTCCAACCCGAATATCACCCGATGTCTCGCTGCGGCACGCTCCCAATCCGCCTCGATGCCGTCAGATCCCCTGGTGTGTTAAGAACGGTGGGTGCCGGTCCCCGCTTTCATCGTCGAGCTTCGCCGTGCCGTCGGCCATGCGCCGCTGTGGTTGTCGGGCATCACCGCCGTCACGATCCGCGGCCGAAAGGTGTTGCTGGTCAAGCGATCCGACAATGGCGCGTGGACGGCCGTGACCGGGATCGTGGAGCCCGGCGAGAATCCGGCCGACTGCGCGGCTCGGGAAGTGCGCGAAGAAACCGGGGTCAGCGCGCGGGCCACGAGATTGGCGTGGGTGCACGTGACCCGGCCGACCGTGCACGCCAACGGCGACCACGCCCAGTACCTGGATCACGTGTTCCGGATGGAGTGGCTGTCCGGGGAGCCCTTTGCGGCCGACGACGAGAGCACTGCCGCCGCCTGGTTCGACCTCGATGACCTTCCGCCGATGACAGCGGACATGCATCGACGTATCACGTTGAGCGCCAACGACGACGAGCGGACCGTCTTCGACACCGACGGTCCGCCACCGGCGGGCTAACCTTCGAGCTTGTACCCCAGCCCGCGCACCGTCACCAGGTGTACCGGGTTGGCGGGGTCGGCTTCGATCTTGGACCGCAGCCGCTTGACGTGGACGTCGAGCGTCTTGGTGTCACCGACGTAGTCGGCGCCCCACACCCGGTCGATCAACTGCCCGCGGGTCAGCACGCGGCCACTGTTGCGCATCAGATACTCGAGAAGGTCAAACTCCTTGAGCGGCAACGTAATCGTGTCGCCGTTGACCGAGACCACGTGACGTTCGACGTCCATCCGCACCGGGCCGGACTCGAGCACGCCATCGCTGATCTCGGAATCGTCGTCACCGCCGCGGCGCAACACCGCGCGGATGCGCGCGATCAGCTCACGCGCCGAATACGGCTTGGTCACATAGTCATCGGCGCCCAGCTCGAGGCCGACGACCTTGTCGATCTCACTATCGCGGGCGGTCACCATGATCACCGGCACGCTGGACCGCGCGCGCAGCTGCTTACAGACGTCGGTGCCGGACATCCCGGGCAGCATCAGGTCGAGCAGCACGATGTCGGCGCCACCCCGATCGAACTCGGCGAGCGCGGCCGAACCGTCGGTCACCACGGTGGCCTCGAAGCCTTCCTTGCGGAGCAGGAACGCCAGCGGATCGGCCAGCGACTCCTCGTCCTCCACGATCAGCACACTGGTCATCGGCGCGATTCCTCCTCATCGCTGCATGGTGCATCGTCATACGCGCGGGTCATCGACTTAGTTCTTCCTCTCGTTGTGAGCGGTTGGGCCGCACGTCGCGGCCAACCACAACGGCAGCATCGGCGTGTGGAGCAAGCCGGGCACCGGATCGACGTTCACTCTTTCGATCCCGGCGGCCAGGGTGTCTCATCAAGACGATGGTGAATCCGAGCAATCGCAGGGCCGCGACGTGCGGCCCAACCGCTCACAACGAGAGGAAGAACTAAGTCGATGACCCGCGCGTATGACGATGCACCA